>NZ_KV837152.1:0-29937 GCF_001838465.1 Staphylococcus sp. HMSC061G12 | reverse complement strand
GAGCTTTTTGAGCTGTTTCAATTTTTTGTTTAGCTCTTTCGTTATTACCTGGTGCTTGGTTAGCATTTAATTCTTTAGCTTGAGCTACAACAGTATCAATAGCTTTAGCATCTGTACGTGCTACTTCGTTAAGTTTGCGATGTGCAGCAGCTTTTTGTTCTGGTTTTAAGTTTTTCAAAGCTTCAACAGTATTGTGAGCTGCTTTAACTTTTTTAGCTACGTCTGCTGGAAGGTTAGTGTTGGCAGCTACTTCACGAACGTGTTTAGCTTGAGCACTTTCAGCATCTTTTTGTTTAGCAGCAGCAACGATGTCATTAATTTTTTGACCGTTGTTGTTTCCGCTATCTACTAAGATTTGATGGTTAAAATCATCTTTTTGAGCATCTGTTAAGTTTGGTAAATTGTTAACTGTGTTATAAGCAACAGAAGTTAAAGTGTTTAATTCTCTAACTGCTTTGTCTTTTTGTTCAACAGTGCTAGCACCTGCTTCACGAGCATGTTTAGCGTTACCATTTTGTTCGTCTAAAGCTTTTGCATTAGCAACGATATTGTTAATGTTATGACCGTTGTTGTTACCACTGTCTTGTAAGATTTGTTTGTTGAATGCATCTTTTTGTTGATCAGTTAAGTTGTGTAAGCCGTTAACTGTGTTATAAGCAACTTGAGTTAAAGTATTTAATTCTCTTGCAGCTTTTTGTTCAGCTTTAGCTTTTTGTTCTTTATCATAAGCGAATTGAGCGTCTAATTGTTTAGCATCAGCAACGATAGCATCGATACGTTCGCCGTTGTTAGTACCGCTGTCTACTTCAACTTGATGTAAGAAGCTTAATTGTTGTTTGTCAGTGATGTTTTTCAAAGAGTTGATTACTTGATAAGCATCAGCAGTTTTTTGATTTAAAGCTTTAACAGCTTTATCTTTAGCAGCAGCGTCAGCTTTAGCTTGTTCTTTACCTGCATTTTTAGCAGTTGCAATTTTAGCATCTTCAGCTTTAGCGTTTTGAACTAATCCTGCAATTTCATCAGTAGCTGCTTTAGTAATTTTTGCGCTGTATCTAGCTTTTGTAAAATTAGAAAGGTTTTCTAATTTATAAATTTCAGCTTTAGCGTTAGCGATTTTTTGAGCGTGATCTTTTTTAGCTGTTTCAATAGCAACTTTTTTAGCAAGTTCTACTTGTTGGTTAACAGCTTTAGCGTCTTGTTCAGCAGCAACTTTTTTAGCAGTTGCAACTTGAGCATCTTCAGCTTTAGCGCTGTTTACAATACCTTCAACATCAGTAAGTTTGTTATTACCAGCTGCAGCAGTGATTTTTGCGATATAAGCATCTTTTGTTTTATCAGAAATATTTGGTAAGTTATTTACCACGTTATAAGCGTTTTGTGTAATAGTTGTAGCATCTTGCGCATTGGCTTGAGCATCAACCGCTTGCGCTCCGCTTAAAAATACTACTGTTCCTAATGACACAGATGCGATACCGACTGTTAATTTACGTAAAGAAAATAGTTGTTTTTTCTTCATGATGTATTTCTCCTCCTAATGTGACTATGCATAGTAGTGATGACAATATGATAGGTTATTTATAGATATGCATATATTTTACACTACGTATATAGACATGATGCTTCACTTAAAAAATAAGTGTGAAAATTTTCTGTAAATTTAGACGTGCCTTTTACATTTGGTATGACATAATATGTCTTTTATAGAGTTTTGAAAATTATTTAATGGTTTAATGTGTATAAATTAAAGTTTTAGAAGAACTATCTTAACTTACTTTTTAAGTTTCTCCTTAGAATCAGAAAAAACAACCCGATAGATATTTCTACCGGGTTGTTTGAGATAGGGGAGTTTTTATAATGTTAGATAGAAGAAAAATATTACTTACTTTCTTTACGACGTGCGTTTAATAAGAATAAAGTACCTGCGCTTGCAAATAAAGAGCCAGATAATAAACCAAATAGTACTTCGTCTGATTCACCAGTTGCTGGTAATTCTTTTGCATCAGCTTTAGGTTTCGCATTTTCTTTCACAACTTTAGCGTCTTCTGCTTTAGCTTCTGTTAAGATTGCTTCGAATTGTGCACCTTTATCTTCTTTAGCTGATTTATCGATTTGTGCGATATAAGCGTCTTTTTGTTTTTGAGTTAAATTTTCCAATTTGTTCACTGCATCATGAGCTGCTTTAGTTCTCTCTTTTACTGAAGTTTTTTCATCCGCAGCTTTTTTAATATCTTTCTCTACAGCTTTTTCATCTGTTTTGTTTTCAGGTGTTTTTTCTTCTTTTACTTTACCTTCAGTTTTAGCATCTTCTTTAGGTTGTTCTTTTTGATCAGCTTTCTCTTCAGACTTGTTGTCTTCAGGTTTTGCTTCTTCTTCAGTAGCTTTATCTTCTGATTTTGAATCTTCTTGTTTTTCTTTATCGTCAGCTTTGTCTTCTTCAACTGGTGCTTGTTTAGCATCTAAAGCTTTTGCTTCAGCTAAAATAGCTTCAAACTTTTCTGTGCTGTTTTGACCACTTTCAACTAAGATTTGGTGGTTGAAGTCATCTTTTTGTGCATCTGTTAAATTAGGTAAGTTGTTAATTGTTTTATATGCATCTTGAGTTGCTTTGTTTAATGCTTCTAGTGCTTCAGGTGTTTCTTTAGCAGCTTGAGCATCCGCAGCTTTAGCTTCTGATAAAATCGCCTCGAAGTCAGTGCTATTTGTACCTGCAACTTCTAAGATGCGTTGATTGTATACATCTTTTTGAGCATCTGTTAAGTTAGGTAAGTTATTGATTGTGTTATAAGCCTCTTGAGAAGCTTGGTTGATATCTTGAGCTGTTTGATCATTTACTTTTTGAGCTTCTGCTAAGATAGCGTCGAAGTTTGTGTTGTTAGCACCAGCTGATTCAAGAATTTGTTGGTTATATGCATCTTTTTGCGCATCAGTTAAGCTAGGTAAGTTGTTGATCGTGTTGTAAGCATCTAAAGAAGCTTGATTGATATCTTGTGCTGCTTGATCATTGGTAGCTTGTGCTTCGTCTAAAATTTTGTCGAAGTCAGTGTTGTTAGCACCGGCTGTTTCAAGAATTTGTTGGTTATACGCATCTTTTTGCGCGTCCGTTAAGCTAGGTAAGTTGTTGATAATATTGTAAGCATCTTGAGAAGCATAGTTAATATCCTCAGCTGCTTGTGTATTATCTTGTTGAGCTTCAGCTAAAATCGCATCAAAGTTTGAGTTGTTTTGTCCGCTTTGTTCTAAGATTTGTTGATTGTACGCGTCTTTTTCAGCATCTGTTAAACTCGGTAAGTTATTAATCGTGTTGTAAGCTTCTTGAGTTTTTTGATTTAAATCTTGTGTTTCAGCGCTTACTGTTTGTCCTCCGCCTAAAAATACTAATGTCCCAAGTGATACTGAAGCAATCCCCACAGATAGCTTACGTAAAGAAAATAGTTGTTTCTTTTTCATTTTCTAATCCTCCTAATAATAAATATGCATATACTTTGATAGACTTACTAAGATGAAAAAAATATATATTGCTTATACATTTATTTTACATAATAGGTGTAGACATAAATTTTCATTTATCAGAAAAATGAATGCGCTTTTCATAAATAAAGCACACGACTTATCCACATGGTATGACGCATTATGTCATCTGATGACTATATGTTTAAACGGAAAGTTAAAATGATTAAGAAAAAGTGAAAGCGTGATAGAATAAACAGAAAGTGGCTATTAATATAGGAAGAAACTCATTATAAGTTTCGACAAAAAAGCTGCATGTCCAAATTGAACATACAGCTTTCATGTTAATATTCATTTGCGCTTAGTCGAGTAAATAAGTATGTTTCTTGAAGTTTCAACAATTCTTTCATCACAATTTGATATGTACTTTCAGGTCCGACAAGCCGTGCTTGATTTCGTGCAGTGAAACAGAAGTTAATCGCATCTTCAACACACATTTTAATACGAATGACATAATACTTTTTATTAACTAATTTAATGATTTTGTGTTGGTAACGATGTCGAATCAATTCATAGAGTTCTGGCACGAGTTCAAATGTGACCCATTCTATAGAGTTATAGACGGATTGTGCATGGAAGTGGTTTGGACTGCAAGTGACAACTTTTTGTTTTAAGTCAGTAGAAAGGATTTGATCATGCATCTTATAAATTAGGTTGAATGTAAAGTTATAATATTGAATGCCGATAGGGGTAATCTCTTGGTGGTTATCAGTATATAGCTTTTGAGATTTATTGATTGCACGTGAAGCAGTCACAATATGATTGAGTTCATCGAAACGTTTGCCTACTTTCAATTTAGACAAATGTGAACGTAATGCGCTTTCATGTTGCGTATGGAAAGTTGCAATCAGTAATTCTAAATAATTATAAAGATGTTGATCAATATCAGGTGAAACGGTTTCTAACAACGTCAGCAAAAAGTAAAGTGAGACTTCATGGTTTGAACTGGAACTGTCCATTTCATAAGATTCTAACTTATGATTGTAGGTAATCTCTTTACGATAACCATGCCATTCGTCTGTATCGTAAAGAAAATTCCGAATATTATCGATATCTCTTTGTATTGTCCTTGAAGAGACACCCCATTCGTTAGACAGCTCATACTTATTTACAACCTTTTGTTGAAGCAAACGCGTATAAATACTTAAAATTCTGTGAGCTTGTTCCATAAACATGCCCCCTTGTTCTCAAGATGAAAATTCATAGATAGTGAGGAAAGATTCGAGTTTATGTGAGGTTACGAAGGTCGTCCGTCCAAATCTAAACACTGTAAAATCCTCGTTCATAATTAGTATACAATAATTTTGCATGCAAAAGAATAATGAATTGGATTGTGTGGTGGATAGATTATAAAGCTAACTCATTCTTTCTCAATAGCACTATGATAAAATTAAACTGCTTTGAAATAAATTTTATTAAAGGAAAGGTGGTCTGTATGTCTGATATCGTCATTCAAACCGAAGCAAGCCGATTAACAAAAGCACAATTAAATGATGTGTTGAACATAGATCGTGGCTATATTGCACAATGGGCAAACCAAACAAAAAGTATTGGTATATTAATTCAAGATCCGGCACAATTCTTGCGTGTTTATCTCGCTGTACAATCTAACGGTTATTTACCGGTAGTGTTAGATGCAAAGTGGACGTCTGAACAACTACATCAAATTTTAAATCATTATCAGATTACACATGTGATTGCTGATAAGAAGATTGAAGGTGTTAATTCACTACGTCTTGAACAATTAAATGAAGCAGAAACACCTTCCTCACAAAAGGTAACATCACCGCCTGATGATTTATTGCACATCGGTTTTACTTCTGGTACGACAGGCATGCCAAAAGCATATTATCGTAATAGGCACTCTTGGTTAGTCAGTTATGATGCGAATGACGATATCTTAAACACACCACCTTCATGTGTGATTGCGCCAGGTCCAATTGCGCATTCACTGACCCTTTATGCCATGATGTATGCGTACCATTCTCATTGTCCGTGTTATATGCAGATGGATTATCATCCTGCGCAATTATTTCATCAGCTTATCGAGCATCCAAAGGCTGTCGTCTTTATTGTACCTTCGGTTTTAGAACAAATTTTACAATTAAACACTAAAAAGTTAAGAGATATCTCTGTGACATTTCTAACGTCAGGTGCGAAATTAGAACCGCATACGATTAAACGCTTTAAAGAAAGGATGCCGAAATCACAAGTTATTGAATTCTTCGGTACAAGTGAAGCGAGTTTTATTTCATATCATCACGTGACAGACTATGCGCCAAAGAATGTCGGAAAACTTTTCAAAGGCGTTAAAGTTATTCTAACTGATGACACTGGACAGAAATTGTCTGACCCTACTCAAATCGGACAGCTTCATGTACAAAGTGATATGGTCTTTTCAGGCTATGTAGATGGAGAAAGCATCTCTAATCAAGACACTATTGCGACAGGTGATTACGCAAAAATGACAGAAGATCAAGAACTGATATTAGAAGGACGCGTCAATAATAAAGTAATTGTGGGCGGTATGAATGTCTATCCTGAAGAAGTGGAACGTGTAATTTTAGAAACGACACCGATCCAACACGTTATGGTGACAGGTGAAAGGCATTATGAGTTAGGAGAAGTGTTGATTGCGTATTACCAAACAAAACAACCTATAACGATTCGAGAGATAAAACGTGATTTACGTCAATATTTAGAACGTTATAAAGTACCGATGCGCTTTATTGAAGTACCAGAAATGTTATGGACGAATAGCGGAAAAATCGCACGTAAAGAGATGGATGAACGCTATGGGAGGAAAGAAAAATGAGAGAAGCAGTCATTATTGAAGCGAAACGAACACCAATAGGCAAGTATGGCGGTATCTTTAAACATTTAGAACCTGAAGCTTTACTCAAGCCGCTTATCGATGAATTGATACAACTGCATCCGTCTATCACTTCAAATATACAAGATGTCATCATTGGTAATACAGTAGGTAACGGCGGTAATCTCGCGCGTAAATCATTACTTCATGCCGGACTCTCTTCTGATATTCCAGGTATGACGATAGATCGCCAATGCGGCTCAGGCTTAGAAGCAATCAACCTGGCATGTCGTATGATTCAAGCCGGTGCAGGGGATATTTATCTTGCAGGAGGAGTGGAATCAACAAGTCGAGCACCATGGAAAATTCAAAAACCGCAATCACTGTATGAGAAACACCCACCAAAAATATATGAACGTGCGCCTTTTACCCCAGAATCTATGGGAGATCCAAGTATGTTAGAAGCAGCTGAAAATGTAGCGCAAGTTTATCAAGTTGCTCGTGAACGTCAAGATGCTTTTGCGGCACGTAGTCATCAAAAATACTTTGAACATTTATCACAAATCCAACGTGAAATCGTACCTTTAACGATTCGTGGTGAACAAGTAACACAAGATGAAGCACCCAAACAAAAGATGTCTGCACAACGTTTAGCACGATTGAAACCGCTATTTGATGCAGGCTCAGTCACTGTCGGCAATGCTTGTCCTAAAAGTGACGGTGCTGCGTTAGCGTTAGTTATGTCACGTGAAAAAGCAGAAGCACTCGGGTTAAAAGGTCAATTGAAATTTATAGATGCACAGGTCTCAGGAGTCAATCCCAAATTATTAGGTATTGGACCTGTCCCTGCGACTGAACAACTATTAATGAGACATCAACTGTCTATTTCAGATATGGATTGGGTCGCATTTAATGAAGCTTTCAGCTCTCAAGTACTCGCTTCTATGGACTTGCTTGGTATAGAAGAAAGACAAGTGAATCCATTTGGTGGTGCACTCGCTGAAGGACATCCATATGGCGCAAGCGGCGCAAATTTAGTCGCACGACTGATTTCTATTCTTACGTATTTCCCTGGAAATCATGCATTAGCTACAATGGGCATTGGTGGCGGATTAGGTATTACGACTTTATTTGAGAAGGTAGAGCACTAAATGAAACAGACATTTACTTGGAAATTATCGTCGCAATACGCTTCCGTTCCTTTAGATGCGTTTTATTTAACAGATATCTGGCATCGTTTTGAACCCTTTCAAGCATCAGCTGAACATTCTTTTATCTTAAGACAGAAACGTATCCATCGTTATCATTCTTTAATAGAAGGAAAGACTTATACAGCTGAACTTAAATTAATAGATCAACGGGCCCTTAAACACTTTGAGCAATCACGTTATTTACTTACAGTTACTGCAACGGATAGCGCTGATATATGGATAGAGATTGAAACAACTTTTGTTACTATGAAAGAGACATTTCATCAACAATCCTCATCATCTGAAACACTTAACGTTAAAGAAACATTTTCTTTACCTCCCCAAGCTTTACCGTTAGTAATAAAGTGGGATGATGTTGAAACGTATTTAAAAACAGTCTCTGATTATAATCCTATTCATTGGCAAGAGGAAGTGATGCCTGGAGATTTTGTGGTAATGAAAGTATTAGAGGTAGGGGCATCGCATGATCATGAATTAAAAGCTTATCGCAAGTTAGACATTAAATATAAACAGATGATCATAAAAGATGAATGGTTATACATTCAAGTGGATTCAAAAGACAGTTATACGTATATGATTGTATATAATACAGCGCATCAACCATGTATAGAGATTAAAGTAAGATAGATAATGGATGATTTATAAGAAATAGGTATGAAGAAAGAACATATTAATAAATGTTGAAAACCACACCGTGGTTTTCTTTTTTATGCAGTTTGGTACAATTTTAAAATTTTGTAAAGAAGCGGTTATTTAATCAAATACGGGTAGAGCCACATAAGGAGGGATTTATATTGGACCTTTATGCTGGTTCTTTTTTTATGTCTCAAAATACTAAGACTGAGATGCATTGTTAAAAGGGCCACACTGACACGGTTTATGAAACATAATGTATATATTCTCTAAAAAATGAATAAAATTTTTTCTTTGGGATTTCAAGCACATTAAATTCGCTTATTATTCATAGTTTATACATGTAAACCCCATATAAATGTATTAAATATACAGAAACATGTAATGAATAAAAAGATAAGTGTGAAAAGTACAACAGTTGTAATGTGATTTAATTCACATGAGTATCATTTGAAAGGGCTTACAATATAGATAAATAAAACAAGGAGGTTTCACAAATGAATGAACATCCAATTAAAGTAAACAGTGAGATCGGTAAATTAAAAACGGTATTACTTAAACGACCTGGTAAAGAATTAGAAAATTTAGTACCTGAGTATTTAGGAGAATTATTATTTGATGATATCCCGTATTTAAAAGTAGCACAAGAAGAGCATGACAAATTTGCACAAGTGCTACGTGACGAAGGCGTAGAAGTGCTTTATTTAGAAAAATTAGCTGCAGAAGCCATTGAAGATCCAAAAGTACGTGAACAATTTATTGAAGATGTATTAGCGGAATCTGAAGATACATTATTAGGCCATGAAGAAGAAGTAAAAGAGTTATTCGAAACATTAAATAACGAAGACTTAATCGAAAAAGTAATGGCAGGTGTTCGTAAAGAAGAAGTAAGACAAGACCATGCACACTTAGTAGAGTATGTGGACGATTCTTATCCATTCTACATGAACCCAATGCCAAACCTTTACTTCACACGTGACCCACAAGCGTCAGTAGGTAATGGTATGACAGTTAACCGTATGTTCTGGCCAGCACGTCGCAGAGAGTCTATTTTCATCACTTATATCTTAAAACATCACCCAAGATTCAAAGATGCTGATATTCCAGTATGGTTAGACAGAAACTCACCTTACAACATTGAAGGTGGAGACGAATTAGTTCTTTCTGAAGAAGTAATCGCAATCGGTATCTCTGAAAGAACATCAGCACAAGCGATTGAAAAATTAGCGCGTCAAATCTTTGCGAACCCAGATTCAAAAATCAGAAAAGTTGTTGCGATTGAAATCGCGAATACACGTGCATTCATGCACTTAGACACAGTATTCACAATGATTGACTATGATAAATTCACAATCCACTCAGCTATCGAGAAAAAAGGTGAAGACATGAATATCTTCACACTTGAACCAACTGAAGATGGCAAAGATATCACAATCACACGTACACACAACTTAAAAGAAACATTAAAAGACGCGTTGAATTTAGACCACATCGACTTCATTCCGACAGGTGACGGTGACCGCATCGTAGGACCTCGTGAACAATGGAACGACGGATCTAACACATTAACAATCCGTCCAGGTGTCGTTGTTACTTACGACCGTAACTATGTATCTAACCAATTATTACGCGACAAAGGCATTAAAGTTATCGAAGTAACAGGTAGTGAATTAGTTCGCGGACGCGGGGGCCCACGTTGCATGAGCCAACCGTTATACCGTGAAGATATCTAATTCTAAAGTATACAGTGCTTTAAGTGATAAGGATTGCATCAATAGAGGCAGTTTAGCGTCATCACTTAAAGCCTGGCTTTAGATTGAATACTGCTTTGACTTAATTTGATACCTATTCACGGCGACATGTTTGTACATGGCCTATGATTTTGGAAATAGCAAGAGGCGCAGGCCCTTTAAAACAATTAAAGCAGTATAGCGTCAAAAAAATAAATAAATTGACAACACATGCTTTGAGAGAGTCTCAAGCATTAAAGGAGTTTTGAAGATGAGCGGAGAACAAAGTAAACTCAGTAAAACGGCTTTAATCGGTCTGGTCGTTGGTTCAATGATCGGCGGCGGCGCCTTTAATATTATCTCTGACATGGGCAGCAATGCCGGCGGATTAGCAATTATCATCGGATGGATCATTACAGCTGTAGGTATGATATCACTCGCATTTGTATTCCAGAACTTAACAAATAAACGTCCTGATTTAGACGGCGGTATTTACAGTTATGCACGTGCCGGTTTCGGTGACTTCGTTGGTTTCTCCAGTGCATGGGGATACTGGTTCGCAGCATTCTTAGGAAACGTTGCATATGCCACGTTGCTGATGTCAGCAGTCGGCAACTTCTTCCCGATATTTAAAGGCGGCAACACACTTCCAAGTATTATCGTAGCCTCCATTTTACTTTGGGGTGTACACTTCCTGATTCTGCGAGGCGTAGAAACAGCAACTTTAATCAACAGTATTGTAACAGTTGCCAAGTTAATTCCTATCTTCCTAGCGATTGTATGTATGATCGTCGCATTTAACTTTGACACGTTTATGGCCGGTTTTGCAGGAATGAAAGGCAACATCGCATTACCAATCAACTTCTCAAACATTATGGAACAAGTGAGAGGTACAATGTTGATTACAGTATGGGTATTCACTGGTATTGAAGGTGCGGTTGTATTCTCAGGCCGTGCGAAAACGAAGAAAGACGTGGGTACAGCTACAGTACTCGGTCTATTGATTGTATTAGTGATTTACTTCTTATTAACTGTACTTGCACAAGGTGTTATCGAACAAAATCAAATCTCTGAATTAAGCAGTCCATCAATGGCAGCTTTACTTGCTCACATCGTCGGCCCATGGGGTTCAGTTGTGACAAACATTGGTTTAATCATCTCAGTACTTGGAGCTTGGTTAGGTTGGACATTGCTTGCTGGTGAGTTACCATTCATTGTCGCAAAAGATAAAATGTTCCCGAAATGGTTTGCGAAACAAAATAAAAATGGTGCACCAGTCAACTCACTCCTAATCACAAACATCTTAGTACAGCTGTTCTTAATCAGTATGTTATTTACAGATAGCGCGTATCAATTCGCATTCTCACTCGCATCCAGTGCGATATTGATTCCATATGCATTCAGTGCATTCTATCAGTTCAAATATACATTGCAGTACGATCGTAAAAGCAACCTACAAATGGCAATAGGTATTATCGCTTCAATCTATGCGGTATGGCTCATTTACGCAGCAGGCGTGGACTACTTGCTACTGACAATGTTGCTATATGTACCTGGTCTGTTCGTTTACTGGATTGTACAACGCAACAAAGGTATCAAATTCATCACAAGAGACTACATTTTAATGGGATTCATTGTCATCTTTGCCATTCTTGGTTTAATAAGATTGTTCAGTGGCGCAGTAAGTGTCTTCTAATTACTGACGCATGAAATCCTGACAACAGATAAAGAAATGGCAGCCTGCAGGACCTCGCTACATCCTGTAAGCTGCCTTTCTATCTGTATACATAAGAATGTGTGTGCGAACGCAATATGATACAATAAACACGTTGCACATGTTGAAAAAAGGGCAGATATTTCAGCTGTCTCAATTAATAAAAACTATATTTTCAACACACATTCATGAAAAAGAGAGAAAGAGATGAGGTGAACGTGTATGAGCAATAGTACTGAAGATTATCAAGCGTCGATTCAAGCATTATCGAAAATATTAGAGGTACCATCAGGGCTGCTCGTTCCTCATCTTTCTGAGATTTATGTCAGGAACTATGAAAAAGGGCAAGTGATTTATTATCAAGGATCAGAAGCAGATAGTATCTATGTATTATTAGAAGGTTATGTATCAAGAGAAATGTTGAACGAAAACGGTGACGACTATTTAATGTTGAACCGACCGATTAATATGTTTCCTTTAAATCATTTATTCCATTCTGATCATTACCATGAATCATGTACAGCGCTCACAAGTAGCTTGATTGTCAGAGTGCCTAAAAATGTCATTGAATATTTATGTAAAAATCACGAAGATACGTTTATTAAAATCTTTGATTTATTACGTACAGAAGCCAACCAAAACATTGAACGTAATATGGCTTTACTTGGTCGTAATGCCGAACAAAAGGTGATAAACACATTGCGCGTAATGTGCGAAACGGTAGGAAACGATCAAGGTGCTTATTACGAACTAGATAAGATTATGACTGTGACACTGTTAAGTGAGTTAGCAGGTGTATCAAGAGAAAAAGCAAGTCATGTGATCAGAGATTTAAGTAAACAAAATTTAGTGTTAAAAAATCATCAAACTTGGACTGTAAGTAAGTCCTTGTAGAAGAAGAGAGAAGCTATAATATATTAAAAAGGTCTCTGAGGTTGAAGTTAACTATTTCAGCTTTAGAGATTTTTATTTATTTAGGAGTAGTTTAAGAGGCTTAATCAATACAAAAATATCATCGACTTCATCCGCTTTATAATATTTATGACGAATGACATCCAAACTGATTTCTCGCTCATAAATATCATGAAATGAAATATCTGAACCTGCTAACAATAACGCATGTTGATGATTATTGTTTGTATCATTCTGCTGCATACGTAATACCTTCCAAATGTTGATTGATAAATGTATGTTGTTTTTCAATCACATCATGTAAATTCGAACATTCCGACATTAATGCTTGATTTTCTTTTCTCAGTGTTTCCGCATTCGATAGACCATCACGTTTACCTTTAAGATATGACAAATAACTTTCATATGTCACAACTAAATCTGATTTTGTTTCTCGTGTATCCTGTTCGTGATTTTGTTGTTCATACAATTTGTTGATTTCTTTATTAAGTTCAATGGATGACACATCAGACTTCAACACCTCATGATTGACACGCACACCTTTCTCGTTTATCGGTACAAATCGCATATCATTCACCTCTCGATTTATCGTCATCTTGTTTCGATAATAATGCAGCTGCTTCTCTCAATAGCTCTGCAGCACGCATCATGTCTGTTCGTTCTTTTTGTAATTGTTCTGATTCGATTAATTGAATCTCCGCTTCAAAATGCATAGCAAAACCTCCATGTTTAAGATACTTTTATTGTACACAAAGGCATATCACTCGTGCAACAACAAAAAAAAATAAAACACAACACGATGACATGTTGTGTTTTATAAAGCTCTAATTAACCCATTCCCATTCGGCTGTATCATGACCCACTGTACCGTTTGCTGTTGGGTCATGAGAAAGCCTATCATGATTTTCTTCGAATAAGAAATCACGTTCTTCAGGTGTTCTGTCTTTTGGTTTTTTATTCACAGCTTCATTGAATGTCGCCATGAATTCTTTTGTTTTGATAATACGTCCATTTTTATCATACGTAATTTCATATTTATTATGTGCTTTAGGTTGTGCCTCAGCTTTAGGTTGTGCCTCAGCTTTAGGTTGTGCCTCAGCTTTAGGTTGTTGTACCTCTGCTTTAGGTTGTTGTACCTCTGCTTTAGGCTCTGCTTTAGGTTGTTGTACCTCTGCTTTAGGTTGTGCCTCAGCTTTAGGTTGTGCCTCAGCTTTAGGTTGTGCCTCAGCTTTAGGTACTTCTGGTTTTACTGTTGGTTTAGTTTGCTCGACAACTTTAGGTACTTCTGGTTTTACTATTGGTTTAGTTTGTTCAACAACTTTAGGTGCTTCTGGTTTTACTGTTGGTTTAGGTTGTTCGACAACTTTAGGTGCTTCTGGTTTTACTGTTGGTTTAGTTTGTTCAACAACTTTAGGTACTTCTGGTTTTACTGCAGGTTTAGATTGTTCGACAACTTGAGGAGTTTCAACTTTAGAATCTGCTTTAGGTTGAGTTTGTTGAGCTGATTTAGTAGCTTGTTGAATTGGTTTTACAGGTTGATAAACAATGTTGTTATTGTTCACTGCTTGTTTTGAATATTTACCATATAAATAAGTTTCTAAATTTTGAAGTTCAACACCAGTTAAAGGCATTGTTTTAGACTTAACATTTTCTGGTGTTGTTTGTTGTTGTTGTGCAATTAGCGTATACATTTCTTGTGTGATTGTTTTATCAATATGTTGTTCTAAAATATCATCTTTTAGCTCAGATTGATAAGAACGCGCTAGTTTTAAACGTAAAATATTTTCGGAATCATTTTTATGAGCAAGGATATCGTTATAAACACGATATGTCATTTGTAAACGATTAGATTTATTATTATTAATAGTGAAGCTATCTAAAAATCCGTTGATTTTAACTACGTTTTGATATAATTCAATATCTTGATGTTGAATGCTGTTTTGTGTAGTTTTCGCTAGTAAATCGTTTGCATTACGAGCATTGTTCAGATTTGAAAAATCAACATTTTTATATGGGTTCACATCAGATTGTGATATACCAGACATTTCAGCTTCTTGAGAAAGAAAAGTGTTTGAAGCAATGCTTGCACCAATACCGGATAACATTAGTATGCTTGCAGCACTCATAGTTAACTTTTGAATACGACTTGGCTCTTTAGATAATTTGTTATTTTTATGGAAGTTATTTTTAGTCTCAGATCTAAGTGGCAGCGTGTCAAATAATCTCATGGATTGCTTTGATTTTTTCATGATGTAGTCTCCTTAACTGTAATTACTTATATTGTAATATACATTTATTAGGTTGTGCAACATGTAGAAAGAATTTTTGTAGAAGAATATTGTTACCTAAAATATAAAGTGAAATTTAACTTTGTTTATAACTGTACACAAAAATGCAATGTTTAGAATTAAGGAGAGAACACAAAATGGAAGTATTAATTTTAAATGTTAGCTAATAATGAAGAAGTGTAGATAAGAAGATTGAAAACAAAGCCGAAGAAGTTAGACTGAGAAAAAATATTAAGCGACATCCCTACTTTTGATCAAAGTAATCATGTCGCTTCTCTCTTCTCATTTATCTTTATTTAGCTCATCAAGGCTTCAATAATAAGTATTTCACATATTCTGCTTCTTCATTTGATTTCATTAACATCATAATAACATCATTACCACTGACTGTACCCAAAACATGCGGCAGCTGCATTTGGTCAATACAGTAATTGATGGTACGGGCAAATCCCGGTTCTGTTTTAATTAGGATATAGCTGTCTTTAACGATAATAGAGTTGATACTATCATCGCGATATTTCTTGAAAGCTTCACGAAAGCTGTTTGCTTCATTTTTTTCTGGTAACACATAATAAGAAGGGGCTGAGCCATTCGGAACTTTCGTCACTCTTAAATGTTGTAAATCTTTTGCGACTGTGGTCATACTGAAAATTAAATTGTATTGCTCTTCCATGATTTCAGCTAACTCACGTACTGTAGAAATCTTGTTATTCTTTAGTAATAATTTAATTAAATCAAGACGTTTCTCTCTTTCCATATCCTCATCCCTTAAATTAATAATTATACAGTATTATTGTATTCTATAAGTTAAGTGAACTCAAATCATTTTTGCTTATTTAACAATATTATCGCAAAGTGCTTTGAATATATGAAAGAACTTGTTTGTAAGTTAGAAGTAATATTGAGATTAAATAATTGAAGTTTCTTAATAACTGAACGCCTTATTCAGTAAAAAAGAAGTGTACACGCGTTTTAGGTGTACACTTCTATTGTGTAGTTTCATTGTTATTTTACTGCTTTTAATAAAGTGCGATAGAGTGTTTCTGCAGTGTCTTCATCTTCAATATGATGAACATTCATGCGGCCATCTTTAAAGAGTGTGGCTTCATAACCGTCTACATTTAAAAGTTTGACGTATGGGTTCGCTTTAAGGATTTGACCTGGAAATAAGTCGGCGTTGTCAAAGTGATCAGGTTTGAAGCGGAAGACGAATGTATCTCCACAACTGCCTTCGATGACGTTTGATTGACGTTTCCCTAGATATTCGTAATTACCTTGTGCACAGACTGTGCAATTAGGGTTTTTGAAGCGGCTGACATCCATAGATTGTTGTTTGACTTCAAAGGGTGACACCGTAATGAGTTTGCCAGAGAAGCCCTTGCCTGATACATAGCGCATCAACTCCGCAATCTGATAACTCACGACTTGCATAATGACAGGTGGTATCACACCATTAATTGCACAACTTTCTGCAGTTTCAGGTGTTTCTTCCATAAAACAACGTAAACAAGGACCTGTATAATCAATCGCATAGACAGAACCTTTACCTCCAACAGCTGCACCATAAATCCAAGGTAAATTTAATTTATGACAAACTTCATTAAATAAGAAGCGAATCGCAAAATGGTCCATTCCATCTAATAAAATATCTGGATTAATATCTTGAATCATCGTTTCAATATTTGTTGAAGTGATTTCTTCATAGATAGGATCTACTTCTACATTAGAGTTAATAACTTTTAGTTTATCCGCTAATGCATAGACTTTCGGACGCATTTCTGAGACATCTGTTTCATCATAAAGTGCTTGGCGATGAAGGTTGGTTAATTCAACAATATCCATATCGACGATGGTTAATTTGCCGACACCCATACGCACAAGTTGTTCAGCTATATGACTGCCAAGGGCACCTGCACCCATGACTAATACATGTGTGTGTTCAAGGTTGTGTTGACCTTGTGCGCCAAAAGGCGCAAAGCGTGTTTGGCGGCTATAGCGTTCGTTGAAATCTGGTGTTTCTGACGGTGTAGGCATTATAAGAATCCTAAACCTTCGGTAGGGCTTGATGCTTGTGCAGTATATTTAATTGGGATACGGCCAGCTTCATAACTTAAACGACCTGCTTCAACACCAAGTTTCATTGCTTCTGCCATTTTCACTGGATCTTTAGCACGTGATACAGCAGAGTTTAATAAGATACCATCTGCGCCGAGTTCCATCGCTTGTGCCGCATCTTTCGCTGAACCAATACCTGCATCAACGATAATCGGTACATTTGAATTCTTAATAATATAGCTTAGGTTTAATGGGTTGTTGATACCACGGCCTGTACCGATAGGTGAAGCTAAAGGCATTACCGCATGAACACCTAATTCTTCTAAACGTTTGGCTAATACTGGGTCTTCAGAGATATAAGGACATACAATGTAGCCACGTTCTAATAAAATTTTACATGTTTCATACGTCGCAATCGGATCAGGTAGTAATGTTTCATCGTCACCGATAATTTCGACTTTAATCATGTCGCAAACACCTGCGTGTTTTGCGATTTCTGCGATACGAACAGCTTCTTCAACTGTTTTCGCACCAGCTGTATTAGGGAACGTAACAAAGTCTTTTAAGTTAACGTTCGCAAGGGGGTTCGGTAAGTTTTTGTCATATAGATTCATACGACGTACCGCAAATGTCAGTACGTTTGTACCTGAAGCTTCGATAGCTTTCGTTTGTACATCTTCATTTTCAAATTTTCCTGTACCGAGTAATAATCTTGATTCCATTTCATAAGGTCCAATTTTTAACATATTATCCGCCTCCAACAAATTCTAATAGTTCTAAACGATCATCTTCGCGTACGATTTGGTTTGCGAAATCTTCACGTTGTATTAAGTTTTGGTTATGTTCTGCGATGACACGTTTTTTGTCGAGTTCTAAATGATCTAAAATATCTTGAATTGTGACTTCAGTATCGAATGTGAACGGATCACCATTAATGATGCACTTCATGTTTCTCCCTCCTTAATTCAAATTGAAAGGGTTCGAGTGCTTGTGGACGATGTCCAGTCGCAACCCATTCGGCCATTAATTCACCGATAACAGGTGATAATAAAATACCATTACGATAATGGCCAGTGATAATCCATAATCCTTCTTGTACTTCATCCATAATTGGCTGTTCTTCTTTAGTCCATGGACGAATACCTGACCAGTATTTGAGTTCTTTGCTTCCCGCAAGTTCAGGTACACGCTTAATTGCTTCTTCTAATAACCATGTTTTACCTTGTTCAGATACACCGACAGAGTAATCATCAAAGTAGCTTGTTGCGCCGATTAAGAAACGATGTGGGGGTTTAGGTACGATATAGCATCCGTTAGTCATAAATAACGTTTGTTTTAAATCTAAGTCTTCATTTTCAACGAGTAAGACTTCGCCTTTAACACCGCTGACTGCTTCTTGAATGTCTGGTTGTTCTGAGACATTGCCAGCCCAAGCACCTGTGGCTTCAATTACTTTATGTGCTTTTGTTAAAGTGCGACGTCCGTTACGCTCTGCCTCAATATCATAACCTTCACCGACACGATGAATTGCGGTTACATTCGTGTGTGAGAAGCGATCAATATTTGGTGCGTTTTCTAGTGAAGCATGAAGCGCCTTAGTATAATGATTGGCATTGATTTGATGATCGTGCGGCACAAACATCATGGCTTCAGTACTTTTAACTAAATGATTGGTCAGTAATGCTAAATCAGTATCTGATAAGTCTTGAACATCCTCATCATGTGAATGAAGAAATGCATATTGTTGTTTCAATGATGGGACATCTTCTGTTTGAGTGGCTAACTTAATCAGGCCATTTTGTTGGTACTGAATATCAATACCTGTTTCAGAAAGCAAGTCTGTACTTAATGCGCTGAACTTAGTACGTGAAGTAAGCGCTAAACGAAAGAGGGGGCTGTCCTCTTTAAATTCATTTTGTGCACCTAACATACCGCCTGCTTTATAAGAGGCATGTTTGCCTTCGATATCACGGTCGATTAATGCGATAGATAAACCACTGTCTTTTAAATGTCTTGCGATAGACATTCCGATGACGCCTGCTCCGATAATGGCTAAATCATACATAATGTTCACCTTCCTTGAGGGTGCGAAGTGTTTGTATATCATGTTGTAAGAAGAAAGAAATGGCTGCGATACCACTAAAACCATGCGGCACTTGTGATAAGGTATTTTCGTTAATACCGCCAAGTGCGATGATAGGCATATCTACTTGTAAGGCATCTGATATTTCAGATGGCGTACGTGGCGGTAAACCTGGTTTAGAACCGGTCTCGAAAAGATGACCGAATAACACAAAATCTAAGTGATGATTTTTAGCGGATTGAATTGTATCTTTATGATGTGTAGACATGCTGACACATACATCTGGATACTTGTTTTTAAATTCAAAGGCACGCTCGTCCATCTCTTTAAAATGAATACGCTTTAAATCAAAATTTTCAAATAGTTTTATATTGGAATGCGCAGTGATTTTAGCTTTAGGAAATCCAGCATCTAGTAAGCGTTGAATATCTGTAGCTTGAGTTGCTTGGTCAGTACGTACAATTAAATAGTCAATCACAGGCGCTATTTCAACATATTGAGCTATGGTTGTTTTTGTGAGTTCATATGGCGTAATCGCGACCCACACGATGGATTCACCTTCTTTAATCAATAAGTCGCAAGAAAAGCGAAATAAAAAAACGCTATTTCCATATAAGAAAATAGCGCATTAAACGTACAATACGCCACTTTCCTACGCTAGTATAAACTAGATCAGGTTCCAAGAATTTCCTTATCATACATAAGGATCTCAGCCTGTAGGAACAGGCACTTCCAGTGGACTTATTGAAATTATTTGATTCATAGTATTTCAGGAAGTTATCATATTCAATACTTTAACTAATCGTGTAGCGAGGCGTTAACGTATTGGACTGACTTTTTCATTCTTGAAATATAACTTCCTTCTATATACAAACACATCATAAATCACTTGCATTAAAATTGCAATAGCGAATCGCTTTCATTGTAGGTTTTTACTGCTTACAAGTAAGACTATTGAAACAAGCAAATATAGCCGTCAATATGTGTGATACAATGAGAAAAAATATAAGGGGATATACATGAAACATATATTCAAAAGTGCAGTTGTATCACTTGCGGTTGTGGCTAGTTTAACTTTAACAAATACAGAAACGTTAGCAGCAGGTAGCTATTATTATAATGGGATGACGGATTATAATGCGTCTAAAGCTTATCCTAAAACAAAGCGAATTTCTAATAATGATGTACAAATTAAACACATCGCAAATGCATACAAAGGAAAATATAAAGCAGTAGGACGTATTAGTAATAAAGATGGTTGGAAAGGTAGAGGTAAAGATAGTATGGGGACAGGGACTGTTATAGGACCTTATACATTAATTACCAATGCACACGTGATAGATGTTGCTAAAGGTGCGGCAGCTAATCCTAAATATATTACGTTTGATTTAAATCGCGATGGTAAGGCAAAAACTTATACTTTCCACGCAACGAAAGTGGTTAAAGTACCTCAAGCAGATGTCGCTTTAGTCTATACCAAAGAAAAGCTGACGAACTACACACAAGCATTACCTCTTGCGTCGAATTCACAAATCAACAACTTAACTTATAATCGCAATCTCTATTCAGTAGGTTATCCATGGCAAAATGGAGATAATACAAAATCCTACTGGAGTAAATTAAAATTCATACAAAAATCTTCAAACGGAATAGAACTACAAACCAAAGATAAATTCCGTGCAGGTGCTTCAGGATCAGTCATGGTTGATGGTAATTACCGTATCTATGGATTACGCACATACGGCTATAACCTCTGGGGTACATCACCTTATAATTACGCCAAAGTTGAAATGGCAGGCGGAGAAGCATTAAATGGATCAACAGGAAGTTTTGTGAGAAGTCATATTAGATAGACTTTAAATACAATCTCTTTAAAAGTGTGAAATGAGTCGCACGGATTAAGGAGATTGTGTTTTTTTATTATTTACCTATTTTGATTCAATTTCGTAAAAAAAGAAGACAATTATTTTACCTAAATAGTAAAATTAAAATTCAAGTTGTATATGGAATTAAGAATTGAACCGTAGTATAATTATATTAATAAATATCTAGGGGAACTAGTGAGTGCTTCAGTTTTTAAATATAAGGAAGGGCGGTATCAACTATGAAAAAATCTTTAAAATATCTACATCGTATGCCTTATTTTGCTGGGGTTCAGCCGTCTTAGCGTAATGACTTTATAACTATTCAGCGAAGTTATAAATAAGTAATTAATAATCGAGGACGCTTAAAAATATAAATCTATACTTCAAAGGAGAACATCAAGATGACTACGGCAGATAATAATTTAGTTCCTAAGTATAATGAGGAAAAAGGTAATGAAATTTTTCCAGTGAAAACACCATTAGAAAGATTAACAGCTATTGAAAATAAATTTGAAATTTTAGCACTTGACGTTAAAAATATCCAAATAGAACAAGCAAGAACAACCCAACATTTAAGTAACATACAAGAAAATTTTAAAATAGAATCCGAAAATGTAAAAGAAAGATTTAATGGAGTAAATCAACGCTTCGAACAGGTGAATCAACGCTTTGACCAAGTAGATAAACGTATTGATCAAGTAGATAAGCGCTTTGAACAGGTTGACAAGCGCTTTGAACAAGTAGACAAACGATTAAAAGAGATGAATAATGAAACGAATCAAAACTTTAGTGAAGTTAAACAAGCAATAAATAAATTAGATGAGAAGTTTGAATCTAGATTAGAAAACAAGTTTTGTTCATGGAAAAAAGAAATGATAACTACCATTACAATATCTTGTACTATAATCGGAGTCATTGTATCGTTGTTCAATTTTTATATCATTCATTAATTAGTACTTTAAAAATTAAAGATTTAGAAAGCAGTAAACATCATGAGTGTAAAACAAAAACATTGAGTGATACGGCAGAAGTCTAAAGGGCTTCTGCTTTTTTGATGTTTTGTTATGAAATTAATTTTCAAGTTTGGGGCGTTGTTATGTGTTAAAATACCAATGGTATATATTATGAATAAAGAAGGTTAGAAAATGACTGAATATGTAGTGACAAACGGTAAAGTTTATACAGAAACAGATGTCTTAGATAAAGGTTATGTGAAAATTTCTAATGGCAAAATTTCAGAGGTTGGTCATGGTGATTATCAAGGGGATCTAGAAGTAGTGGATGCACAAGGACAATATGTTTTACCTGGGTTTATTGATATTCATATTCATGGCGGGTACGGACAAGATGCGATGGATGCTTCGTTTGACGGATTGAAACATTTAGCTGAATCGTTACTTTCTGAAGGTACTACATCTTTCCTTGCGACAACAATGACACAATCAGTGGAAAACATCGATCGTGCCTTAGAAAATATTGTGGAATATAAAGCAGTTCAAGATAAAGAAAATGCGGCTGAAATTGCAGGGGTTCATTTAGAAGGTCCGTTTATTTCAGAACATAAAGTAGGCGCCCAAAACCCTAAATATGTACAACGTCCTTCAGTAGATGCGATTGAACACTTCCAAGAGAAAGCTGACGGTAATATTAAAGTGATTACCTTTGCCCCAGAAGTAGAAGGTGCAAAAGAAGTTCTAGAAAAATTATCCGACCAAATTATCTTTTCTATGGGTCATACTGTTGCGACATTTGATGAAGTGAATGAAGCAGTAGAACATGGCGCAAAACATGTCACACATCTTTATAATGCAGGAACACCATTTGAACATCGTGCGCCTGGACAATTTGGTGCGGCATGGACCAACGACGGTATCCATACAGAACTAATCGCAGATGGTATTCATTCACATCCAGCATCAGTTAAAATTGCTTATACAATGAAAGGCAATAAACGATTTTACTTAATTACAGATGCGATGCGCGCAAAAGGTATGTCAGATGGCGAGTATGATTTAGGTGGACAAAACGTTATTGTCAAAGGCTCAGAAGCACGATTAGAATCAGGTGCTTTAGCTGGCAGTATCTTAAAAATGAATGACGGCTTACGCAATATGCTTACATTTACTGGTGCATCACTCGAAGAAATGTGGCGTGTAACAAGCCTAAATCAAGCCATTGCGTTAGGTATAGACGCTCATAAAGGCAGCATTAAAGAAGGCAAAGATGCAGACTTAGTCTTATTAGATCAAGACATGCATGTCAAAACAACAATTAAAAATGGTCAAGTTCATAACTATTAATTTATAGTTAGAGGCACTCGTATTTAAAACGGGTGCTTTTTTATTTGTGTTTTTTGATGTCTACAATTAGATATATAACGTCGTATAATAATGTGTTTCATTATAAAAATCACATACAGTATACCCATGTATAGTTGTTTTAGTTATTGTTTATACTTTTGTTTAAATAGAATTTACAAACCAAACACCAACTTAATAATAGCTTAAAGATTGCTTGCTACAATTTGTGTTGAGAGGAAGTAAAGGTCTATTGAAGACAGATATCACGGTGTCTTTTAATTTTGGGACTTCCTTTAAATTTCAACCTATTTTGGAGGTAGCGCATTGAAGAATATCAAGATGACTAAGATTGTAGCAGGAAGTATGGCAAGTTTAATGCTTTTATTATCAACAGGGGCAGCACAAGCAGATGCCAGCGGCCAACCAGCGCCACAAGCAGCACCGCAAGCGCAACAAGCACATCAACAACAACAAGGTATTAAATTATTAAATAAAAAACCAAAAGTAGCACCTGTTAAAAAGAAAAACAGTCCGAACCGTATTATGACAAACTTTAATGGTGATACTAAAACAGAAATGGGCTTCAACTGGTTTACAACAGATAAAGCTGAAGCACCACAAGTTTGGGTCTCAACTTCAAAGAATATGAAAGACGCGAAAACATTCACAGCTAAAGCAGAACAAGTGGACTCTCAATACATAGAAAGAGATCATTCAGGCCACTTCATTTTCGCTGATGTGGAGAAAGATGATAATGGTGAGCCAGTCAAAGATGAAAATGGCAAACCAAAAATTAAAGGTTATTACACAGATAAAGGTGCAGGCGGTCCAGAATGGACAAGCGGTGATCAACATGGTAAAGCATCTTTAATGAATGTGAAAGAATATAACTATAAAGCACAAGCAACAGGCTTAAAACCAAATACAACATACTACTACCAAGTTGGTAGTAAAAAAGGCAAACAAAGCCAAGTCGGTACATTCAGAACATCTGGTAACGCAGGTGATCCATTCAAATTCGTACAATATACGGATACACAAAATGCTTACTGGAACGAACACGTACGTAACGAAGCGAAATTCGGTGCAAACACAATCGCTGAAGCAATTAAAACAGCAGGTAATCCAAACTTCGCATTGCATACAGGTGACTTCGTAGAGAACTCACAAGTTGAAGATGAGTGGAATGACATTTATGACCAATCTCGTCCATCATTCATGTCTTTACCAGTTGCGGCAGCAGCAGGTAACCATGATGAATATGCATTCGATGAGAAGAACAAAAAGTTATTAGATCGTTTCAACCGTCACGTGAACGTACCTAAAGCAAATAACGCAGTCAACGGTGGTTCATACTACTCATTTGACTACAACGGTGCACACATGGTTGTCGCAAATACAAATGACAACAAAAAAGGTGAAGATAATCCAGAAGGTAAAGCCATTGGTAAAAAACAAATGGAATGGATTAAACAAGATATCAAAAAAGCACGTGAAAACGGCTCAAAATGGGTTATCTTAAACTTGCATAAACCAATGTACTCTAAGTCTTACCATGCCTTAGAAGATGAAGATATTAAGAAATTACGTGAAGAATTAACGAAAGAAATCGATGATTTAGATGTGGATTTAGTATTACAAGGACATGACCACGTACTCGCTAGAACTAAAATGTTACAACATACTTCAACAAAAAACAGCTTCGTAAACGCTAAAATTGAAGATGCAAAACAAGTTAAAGGTGAAGATGGTGTCACATACTACGATAATCCAAAAGGTTCAGTTTACGTGTTGCCAAACACAGGTGGTACAAAAGCTTATGATGATATCTACAGCAAACCATTAGAACATATCAAGAAAATTCGTCCGAAATTGAGCTGGTTAACTGAAGCACAACGTCAAGAATACAACAACTTATTCGCAGTAGGTGTACAACCTCAAAAAACAGATGCGTTTAACGATAGCCACGAAAATAACCGTGACTCATCAGCTCAAAATTTCTCGGTTTATGAAGTGAAAGGCGACAAATTGATTGTGAAAATCTATCAATTAAATGGTGACATCAGTAAAGGCGAACAAAGAACAGTTAAGTTAATCGACCAATTCGGTATTTCAAAAACTGACAAAAAATAATAACTGTTGATAGCTTTAATTAAGTCATTTGACTCAGGTAGGGACTCGTAAATCATACGAGTCCTATACCTTTATACATAGGAGGCAACAAAATGAGGAAATTTTTAACATATACTGCGGCAGTCGCAAGCTTGAGCTTATTATTAACAGGATGCAGCGATCAACAAGAGAAAAAGACAAGTAACGCTAAAGCACAGACACAACAAAATCAACCAGCCTCAAGTTCTAAAGAAATTAAAATAAACAAAGAGAAATTATCTAGTCAAGATCAAGCAAAATTAAAAGAAGAAGTGATGAAGTGGGCAGACAAACGTGCTAAGCAACAAGGTTTAGCAGCTTCTAACCGTTATTTTGGAGCAGGGGAAATTTCAACAGGAGACTGGTATGCGATGACACCTAAAGGTGAGCTGCAAGTCAGTAATCAAAATGAACCAGGCCCTAAAGCTTTTGAACGTCATAATTTAGTAGGCGTGGTATTTTATCACTCTAACCAAGGTGTAACAGGATTTGATGAGAAAGCGAAAGATTTATCTAATATAGAAGGTTATCATAATGTGGCAGATTTAAATCAACCTGTCACAAAATACTTATTCCCAGATGACGGTAAAGTTTACGAATGTCAATTTAAGCCGAGTCAACAAGTAACATTGTCTTCAGGGTTTGCGCCAAAAGACCATAATGACAAAGATCCTAACTTGAGACCAGATGAGTTATTTAAACCGACTGAAGATGAAACTGCGACAGAATTAATGAATCAATTGATTAAGCAATACGGTAAACAATGATGTACAAATATGTGCATAAGCTTTAATAATTTTGTTTAATTTGTACATATTTAAAATAAGAAAGTCATAGTAATATACAGAATAGAAGTTGATTTCTTATAAGTACCCTAATGAATTGAAATGCTAAAATTCCCAAGCGAACGATTGCCGCTTGGGAATTTTTTATTTTAAAGTTAATTTTTATTATATTCTAGATACTCCGCAATACCTTTAGATACAGGATATTCAGGTTGATAACCTAATGCTTTTAACGGTGTCACATCTGAACGAGAATATTTAATGTCTCCTGCACGTTCGTCTTCAAATGAATAATGAACCTCATAACCGAAGTAGTCAGAAAAGGCTTTGAAAACAGTTAGTAAATCTGTTTCATCTCCAGTACCCGCATTATAAATCTTTCCGTTTGTTTCTTCTTTTCCTAGCACAATCCAAATTGCTTGAAGTAAATCTTTGATGTAAATAAAGTCACGTGTTTGTTTGCCGTCACCAAAGAAAGTGAAGTCATCTTTGTTTAAGAATTTTTGATTTAAAATTGATAATACCCCTGAGTAGTCTGACTCTGGATTTTGTCTTGGACCATAAACGTTGAAGAAACGTAAAGAAACAGTCGGCAAGTTATAGAGTGAATGATAAATCTTTGTATACTGTTCACTTGCGAATTTTTGTACTGCATAAGGTGATAAAGGATTAATTTTGGAATCTGTTGATTTTGGTAAATCTGGCAAATCACCATAAATTGCGGCAGATGAAGCAAATAAGAATTTTTTCAAATTCGGGTTATGTTGACGGTTTGCCTCTAATAAATGAATCGTTGAATCAATATTATCCCCATTAGATTCAACTGGTTTGCCCACAGTTTCTACGACACTGACCATTGCGGCTAAATGAAAGACGTAATCGAATTGATGCACTTTCACAAGTTCTTCGAGTAATTCAAAGTCTTTCACGTCATTTTGATAAAAATGATCTTCATCTATAAAAGGAATATTGTCTCGTTTACCTGTAGAGAGGTTATCTACGACAAACACTTCTCCACCTTCGTTGTTAAATTTCTCTGCGATGTGCGAACCGATAAAACCAGCGCCCCCTGTAATCAATACTTTCATAATAGATACCTTCCTTGTTAGAAAATTAATGTCTTATATCTATTTTAATATGTATACGTCTAAAGTGTAGCATTATACTTTAAAAGTTGAAAGACAAAAGACATGTTAAACTATTAAAATTATGTAAAGGAACAAAACGCTGTCATGACAATGTTTATAAGACATACGGCAGTCTGACTTTACACTAATTTAATAATAAAGTGCTTGCTAGTAACGCAACGTTATAGCGTAAGCTAAGAGTGTAGAGAAATTAAAGAGGCAAGGAGGAAGTTTAAATGGAATATTCAACAGGTGAATTAGCCAAAGCTTGTGAAGTATCTGTCAGAACAGTCCAATATTATGACCAAAAAGGATTGCTGAAACCAAGTCGTGTTGAACATAATCGCAGAGTATACAGTGAAGCAGATAAAACACAATTAGAAAGTATTGTTTTATTAAAAAGCATGGGCGTTTCGCTTCAAGAGATTCATCATATATTAAATGAATCAGAAGATACAGCGACATTAAAAGTTTTGTTGAAAAAGAAAGAAGTTGAATTAGAAAAAGCTTTAACTCAAACGAAACAAAAATTAGAACGTCTTCAAAAGTTAGATGAGCTTGTAGGAGATGACAGCACAGGTTTACTAGATAATGCGCATCATTTTGAACAATTATCATCACGTATGGACCAAATGAGTCAGATTCGACGTAATATGTTAATAACTGGTATTGCTGTCGGAAGCTATCAAGTCAGTGCTTTAGTACGCGCACTAACTAAAAAAGATTGGAAAATTTGGGCGAAAGCTATTCCGTTCAGAGTGCTTGTTGCGGCAGGGTTAACAGCGTATTACTACCAAAATGTCAGTTACGTTTGTCCAAATTGCCAAACAGTCTTCAAACCTAAATTAAGTCACATGATTTTCGCTAATCATACTTTCAAAACGCGCAAACTCACATGTCCAAATTGCGGTGAAACGCATTATTGTATTGATGTAGCAGATAACAATAAGTTGATTTGAAGAGAGGAAGATCATCATGATTGCGAAAGTTGAACATTTATCTAAAAGTTTTGGAGATGTGGAAGTTATAAAGGATATTTCGTTTGAGTTAGAAACAGGAAAAATTCATGCGATACTTGGTCCGAATGGTTCCGGTAAAACAACAACCATAAAATTGATGACCGGTTTATTGAAACCGGATAAAGGTGTGGTCACCTTATTTGATCAATCTTTAGACCAACCGCACTTCAATGAAGTACGACAAGCTATGGCTGTCCAAAATGACGGGGCTTTATATGAAAATTTAACTGTTGCTCAAAATTTAAAGTTTTGGGCGCAGTTGTATGGTTTAGATACAACTGATTTTAATCAAAACAGTACTTATTTATTAAAAGTGTTTGATATTGAAGCACATATGCAAGCCAAAGCAGGTGCTTTAAGTAAAGGTATGAAACAAAAGGTATTGTTAATTCGAGCGATGATGACAAACCCTAAATTATTAATATTAGATGAACCAACTTCAGGGTTGGATCCTATTGCTTCAGAACGCTTTATTGAATTACTTAAACAGATGGCTAAAAAGCAAGGAACTACCATTTTAATGTGTACGCACCAACTTCAAGGTTTAGAAAAAATTGCGGATAATATTTTCATCATGAAAAAAGGAACGTTTATTGCGCAAGGAACGGTATCACAATTGATACAAACAGAATGGCCAGGACATGAATTTCATTTAAAAGTGTCAGACGTTCAAGAAGCAGGACGCCTTTTAAGTCAAGCATCTATTGATTTAGTTTCTTTCTATGAGGTTAGAGATGATCAAGTGATTGTGAAAGTGGATGCATATAAGGACATTTCTGAAGTTATTACTATTTTAGTAAAAGAAAATATAAAGGTTTATGAAGTTACACAATATCAACATGCGTTACAAGAACTCTATGAGAAAAAAGTAGGTGGTTTATAAGATGAATACACATCGTATCAAAGCATTGGTTAAAAAAGAATTGTTAGAAATGATGTATGATAAGTCGACGTTATATCCTATGCTTTTCATCGCTGTCTTTTTCAGCGTCATACTGCCGAATATCTTGATTATTTTCAGTACGAAAGTTGATTTAGTTAATTTGCCGAGTGAATTTGAAAAATCGATTCACCAGTTAAATACACTTAATTTACCTGTTCATGCATCACCTGAACATATTTTAATTTATATAGTATTGATGTATTTCTTAATGCCACTCTTTCTTTTGATGCCTGTCATTATTTCTAATGCTTCTGCGAGTTATAGCTTTGTGGGAGAAAAAGAACACAAAACGTTAGAGGGATTGTTGTATACACCATTATCAGATAAAGAAATGTTGTTAGGAAAAGTTATCGCATCTTTTATACCTTCCATCGTCATCACATATGGCGCCATTGTACTTTATGGTATAACAGTGAATTTATTTGGTTGGAAACAATTCCATCAATTAATTTTTCCTAATGGAGCATGGCTCTCTTTAATTCTGTTAATTATACCATCAATGACTTTCCTTTCGATATGTCTCGTGATGATGGTTGCGAATAAAGCAAAAAGTATGAAGTCGGCTCAAAGCGTTGCGTTATTCTTAGTTGTACCGATTATCGGTTTAATCATTTCTCAAGCTTCAGGTATTATGCTGTTAGGTTATCAAACCATCTTAATCGCAGGTTTCGTCTTAATTATCTTAGACATCATTATATTCTTATTACTTGTGAAGTCATTTAATAGGGATAAAATGGTTTCGAAATTATAAATGTGTAAATACAAAATGGGGCTGGGACATAAATACAGTCCAAAATAAAAT
>NZ_KV837151.1:0-1960 GCF_001838465.1 Staphylococcus sp. HMSC061G12 | reverse complement strand
AATCTTTTGTGACTTCGTCTGTTGTTGGTTCATACACTTCATTATCTGGTTGTTGGTCTGTAATAGAGAATGAATCAATAGCTAATGCTGTAGTTAATGATTCTGTAGAAACACCTTGTTTGAATACTGCAGATGAGAATACGTCTGATACTTTTGCATCTTCTGGTACTGTTAAAGGTACTGAACCTACTGTTCCATCTTCTGCAGAAGTTACATTAACTGGATCTCCGAATTTTTCGCCATTTTTGAACCATTGCACTTGATATTCACGATTTGGTAATAAGCCACCTGTTCTAGATTCTGCAGTATCACCTGGTCTAGCTAATTCATCTGTTGAGTTATAATTCGTGATGTCGTGCATTGGTTGTGGTGCTAAAAGTGCAAAATCCACGCCTGATGTGTTATATGAGCTTAGAGCACTTGGTCCAATTGGTAAAACATCATCACTAAGCTCTTCAAACATGTTAGTTTGGAAATTATTACTCCAAATAGCATAGTCTTCAACAAGCGGTGTAACATATACGTAATCAGAGTTGATATGTCTGTGTTTTTGTCCAATCGTTCCATTCCAAGCCATTAAGTTATTATGGGAAACGTCTTTATCAGCTACAACTTTACCATACTCTTCATCTGAGATAGTTTTAGAAATGCTTGTACCTGAATTTTGTTTATAAGCACTAATACCATAAATACCTTTGAACGGAATGTAATAATCACCGTTAGAATCTACATTTGCTACAACAGTTTCAGCAATGTGTGATCCTACACCATTTTTCGCTTCATAATCAGCGATAATTTGTGCTTGTGCAGCTTTGAAATCATCTAATGTATAACCACTGTGTTCTTTTTTCCAAGTATCAAATAATCTAGTTACTTCGTCATTTACATATGATGCAGCGACTTTTGTATTAGTTGCATTAACATCCCAAGTATCTTTACCCCAACGTCTTGCATCAGAGCCATTAGGATCCCCGTTTTCATACCATACGTTACCGCGAATTGTACCGTAATTACCTGTATTTTCAAATTGGCCATTTGAAGTACCAGATGTTGTACGTTCATTTTCTGGTTTTAGTAACCAATCAACATTATTATGTTTTTCTTGAAGTACAACGTGTGAGTTAACAATTCTATTGACTCCTGCTGTAAAGTCCCAAGATTCATTTTTTCTAGTTAAACGATCGTGATAACCATACATTTGGTCACCGTGTTTAACAACATCGTATTTAGATGGATCTGGATTTTTAACCCAAGTTCTTATAGCGAATTTGGAGTCTCCTGCTAATTTAAATTTATAAGTATTGCCATTCTCATCTGTAACTGGTTTGGATAAGTCAAATGCAAATGAGCCATCTGGGTTTGTAGTAGTGTAATATACTGGAGATACAAAACCTTTTCCGTTTACCCATTGTAAGTAAACATTAACTCCTGGCAATGGTACTGCATCTTTTTGAGAAGAATCTGAGTGATTACCATTTCTATAGACCCATGCTTTACCACTATAAGTTTGTTTTTTAGTAGCATCACCTGGTGAGTATATAGCACTATTTTCTGCTAATTCTTGTAAATCTGACGTATTAGCACGATCCATTACCATTGCTCTATTACGTAACAAGTTTCTAACAGGTGTGTTAGAAGTTGTCTTCGTTTTAGAAGATGTGTTTGTTGTATTAGCAACTACTGGAGTTGAATATTGATCATTAGTTGCCGATTTTTCTTTAATTAAAGCAGCTAAAATTTCATTTTCATCAGCTTTATTAACACCTTGTTTATTTAAAGCAGCTAAAATTTCGTCCTCAGATACTCCTGTTTCATTTGCTACATTCTTAACTTCATTTACAGTTTCTTTTTCTGAAATTGGTTGATTTGTTGTAGTTTCTTTAGTCGCTTCTTCTGTTGAGGGTTGTTCTGTTGTACTTTCTTTACTTGCCTTCTCTTCTGTTGAAGGCTGTTCTGTTGT
>NZ_KV837150.1:0-9342 GCF_001838465.1 Staphylococcus sp. HMSC061G12 | reverse complement strand
CAATCACAGTGACAGGTCAAACAATCGATCCGAACGGCAACACAGTAGTGACATTCAGTGACGGTAATTCAATTACAGTACCAAAAGGCAAAGACGGCATTTCAGTTACAGTCAAAGGTACAAGCCAAGATCCAAACGGTAATACAGTGATTGAATTCAGTGATGGCTCTAAAGTAACTGTTCAACGCGGTAAAGATGGCCGTGATGGAAAAGACGGTAAATCAATCACAGTGACAGGTCAAACAATCGATCCGAATGGTAACACAGTAGTGACATTCAGCGATGGTAATTCAATTACAGTACCGAAAGGTAAAGACGGCATTTCAGTTACAGTTAAAGGTACAAGCCAAGATCCAAACGGTAATACAGTAATTGAATTCAATGATGGATCAAGAATCACTATTCAAAAAGGAAATGATGGTAGAGATGGTCGAGATGGACGTGACGGCAGAGATGGTCGCGATGGCAGAGATGGTCGCGATGGCAGAGATGCTCAACCAACACAACCGATATATATCATCAATAACTACATTGATAATGATAATACGAATGTGATTATCTTTAGCGATGGTCAACGTGTTGATATTCCTAGTGATGCGAACGGTAACGCGGTTGTGATTATTGGATATAATCATGATGTGAAAGGTAATGTAATATTACAATGTGCAGATAATACAAGAATTATCGTACCTTGCAGAAAACCAGACACACCAAAAGTGACAATTCCAATGATTCCATTGGTTCCAGCACAACACAATACTGTGACACCACCAGTACCGACACCAGAGCCAACACCGACACCAACACCAGTACCGAATACAGTGCCAGTACCGAATACAGTGCCAGTACCAAATACAGTACCAGTACCGAATACAGTACCGGTGCCAAATACAGTGCCAGTACCAAATACAACACCAGACACAGTTACACCAGGTGGAAACAATGGTACACCAACATCGGATACTCATGGTTATACTGGATTCATTAATGTAAATAATGATCATAGTCATAAATTCGTAGGTAAACAAACTACGCATAAAGTGGTTTATCATAATGTAGAACAACCACAACCAAAAGTAACAACAAAACCTAAACAAACAGCTAAAGCTTTACCTGAAACAGGTTCAGACGATACAGCAGCATTAGTTTATGGTGCAATTATGGCTGGTTTAGGTGCAACAACAGTACTTGGATCAAGACGTCGTAAAGAAGAAGAATAAGATTAAGTTCTAATTATGTAAGAACCGGGCTTCGGCCTGGTTCTTTTTATTGCGAGTAATGTAATCGCTTTCTTATTTTAGATTTTTTGAATTGAATAAATTTATCTAAATTTCTGAAAAATAACGTTGACTTTTTCTGTCAGACTTTGTAACATATGGAATATAAATGAATTGAATAAAACTATCTTATCCAGAGAGGCGGAGGGACAGGCCCTGCGAAGCCTCGGCAACAGGATTAATTATGAAGATTAATTACTGTGCCAATTCCTACAGTAGAACACTGTGAAGATGAGACGAGCCGATATATGTATCCCGAGGACTTGTTTCATTAGTCCTCGGGATTTTCTTTTTATAGAGTTATCTCAAAATAGTTAACATTCATTTATTTCAAATTATTAAGGGGGATTTACCTATGATTGAGTTCAAGGATGTCAATAAAACATTCCGTAAACGCTCAACGGAAATTCAGGCTTTGGAAGATGTCAGCTTTACTGTAGAACGCCAAGAAATATTCGGCGTCATCGGGTATAGCGGTGCTGGTAAAAGTACGTTAATCCGATTAGTCAATAAGCTTGAAAATGTGACATCAGGAAACATTATTGTGGATGGTCATGACATCAATCAATACAGCAAAAAAGAATTGCGTAAAGTGAAGAAAAATATAGGCATGATTTTCCAGCATTTCAATTTATTAAATTCTAAGACAGTATTCAATAATGTTGCGATGCCGCTCATCCTTGAAGGCAAGGAAAAGTCATACATAAAAGAGAAAGTTGACGAAATGCTTGAGTTCGTAGGTCTAGGAGATAAAGGTTCACAGTATCCTAATGAGTTATCGGGTGGTCAAAAACAAAGAGTTGCGATTGCGAGAGCTTTGGTTACTGATCCTAAAATCTTGTTATGTGATGAAGCAACAAGTGCTTTAGACCCAGCAACAACAGATTCAATCTTGCGATTGTTGAAGAAGGTCAATCGAACATTTGACGTTACCATTTTATTGATTACCCATGAAATGGGCGTGATTCAACAAATCTGCGATAAAGTTGCGGTTATGGAGCAAGGCAGTGTCATCGAAATCGGCAGTGTATTAGAGGTGTTCAGTCATCCTAAGACGAAAACTGCGAAAAGCTTCGTTTCTACAGTTATCAGTACAGATATTAGTGATAAGATGATTCATCAATTACCAACTGACGCAGATTATGTGGACGTCAAAGTTTATCTAGAAGGTTCACAAATTGGATTGTCAGTGATTCAAACATTAATTAAAGACTTCAATTTAGATGTGAATGTTATTTATGCATCGATGTCAGATATTCAAGATACTTCAGTCGGTTATTTAACACTTCGTATCAAAGGATCAAATGAAGGTAAGCAACGTGCATTTGATTATATGAAACAAAGTCATATTGAATTTGAGGAGGTCGTATAACATGCTTGGATCTACATTAGATTCGTCTCAATTAATAGAGGCGTTATATCAAACGTTATTGATGGTCTCTATTTCATTAGTAATCGGTTCTTTAATCGGTATTCCGCTTGGTGTACTACTTGTAGTCACTAAGAAAGATGGTATATGGGAAAATGTGGTGATTTATCATATTCTCAACCCTGTCATCAACGTATTGCGTTCGGTACCCTTCATTATTTTATTAATTGCGATTGTACCATTCACAAAATTAGTGGTAGGTACATCGATTGGGACAACCGCTGCAATCGTACCGTTAACAGTTTATGTCGCACCTTATATTGCGAGATTGGTTGAAAACTCATTATTAGAAGTGAATTCAGGTGTGATTGAAGCAGCAAATGCGATGGGTGCATCACCGCTTCAAATCATCCGTTACTTCTTACTACCTGAAGCATTAGGTTCATTGATTTTAGCATTAACAACAGCAATTATCGGTTTAATCGGAGCAACTGCCATGGCGGGCGCTGTCGGCGGAGGCGGTATTGGTGACCTGGCACTTGCTTATGGTTATCAACGTTTCGACACAATCGTCATTGTGATTACAGTAGTCATTTTAGTTATTATGGTTCAGCTGATTCAATCTTTAGGGAATGTCTTGGCTAAGAAAATTCGTAGAAATTAAACAAGTAAAGGGGAAGTCATTGAATGAAGAAATTATTAGTATTAGCAATCGCATTTGTGGTTCTTTTAGCTGCATGCGGTAAGAAAGATGATAGCAAAACAGTTACAGTCGGCGTAGCATCTAACGAAACAAAAGTATGGGATAAAGTTGCAGAACTTGCGAAAAAAGATGGTATTACAGTGAAAGTTAAACAATTCTCTGATTACAATGTACCAAACAAGGCGCTAAACGATGGGGATATCGAAATGAACGCATTCCAACACTTTGCATTCTTAGATCAATATGAAAAAGCGAATAAAGGTACAAAAATCACACCGATTCGTACGACAGTATTTGCGCCATTAGGTATCTATTCTAAAAAGATTAAAGACATTAAAGACTTAAAAGACGGTGCGAAAGTTATCATTCCAAACGATGTTTCTAACCAAGCACGTGCATTAAAATTATTAGAAAAAGCAGGTTACATCAAACTTTCTAAAGACTTCGGTTTAAAAGGCGGCATTAAAGATATCGAAGAAAACAAAAAGAATTTAGATATCAAAGCAGTAGATGCACAACAAACAGCACGTGCATTAGACGATGTAGATATTTCAGTTATCAACAACGGCGTAGCAACTAAAGCAGGTTTAGATGCGAAGAAAGATCCAATCTACTTAGAAAAAGATGATACAAAAGCATCACAACCATACATCAACATTATCGCAGTAAACTCTAAAGACAAAGACGATAAAACATTGAAAAAAGTTGCGGCACTTTATCATTCTAAAGAAGCTCAAAAAGCTTTAAAAGAAGAAGTTAAAGATGGCGAAATCGTGGTTGATTTAAAACAAGATGAAATCAAAAAAATTCAAGACAGTTTAAAATAATAACACAGCTATCATTTAAATGGTCGGCAAATCTTCTAGGTTTGTCGGCTTATTTTATGTGACGAATGCAGACTTCATCAACTTGTATGTATTATCAGTCCGGCAAAGTGTGGGTACTGACAAAAGGGGGTAAAGAGTTAGTGCTAGAAAATCACATTCACTTAGGAGTGATTATCGATGGAAGTATTATATTATGGAGACCATGAAGAACAATTAATTGATGTTTATGCATCAAATGATAAAAATGGAGAACATGCTGATAAATGGATTGTGTTAGTTCATGGTGGTTATTGGCGCCAAAAATTCGATCGTTCTTTAAATGATAAAATGATTGAAGTTTTAACAAATAAAGGCTACAATGTCGCAAATGTTGAATATCGTCGTGGAGAGCATAAATGGCCTATACCAGAAGAAGATGTTAAAAAAGCAGTTCAAACATTTAGAAATTCTGAATTTGTAGGTGAAGGTCAATCATTGATTCTTATAGGACATTCAGTGGGTGGACAACTCGTATTAAATAATGAAGATGAAGCGGATAGAATTGTCGCATTATCACCTGTTACTGATGTACCATATACAAAAGCAAAAGAATTAGGACGAAACGCAGCAGAAGAATATTTTGGTGATGTTTCAGAAGATATATTATATGCGGCATCACCCATTTCACGTTTGCCATTGAATACTAAAACATTAATCATTCATGGTTTTGATGATACACAAGTAGAGATTGATACAACGATTGATTATGTGACAAAAAATACTGAAAACACGATTGATTTATATGCATTTTCAAGTTTAGCTCATATGGATAACATTGAACCTGAAGGCAGACACTTTGACTTGATGTTAGAATGGGTTGATCAAGAACAAGAAAATGAAGAGAATTAAATAACTCTAAGGAAACTATAATAGTAAAACACATTGGGAATGGAGCAATCCATTCCTTTTTTTATATTGTAACGTTATTTGTATGTCTAAAATTCATAGAAAAGCATATTTAATTCTCTTTCTGAGAGATAACTAAATTTAGATATGCGTTAACTAGTTTGGGTGAAATTATAACATTTTTTTATAAAATAACATAAGGAAAACGAACCAGAAATATTGTTACGTACAATTAGATAAGTGTTATAATTTATTTGGTGCTATGTATGATGATAAGAAGAATTCGAATCTGTAATTTTCAAAGAGAACAAGAAGGGGTGAAAGGGATTATTCTTGTTATTATTTTGCATGCCTAAATTAAAATTAAGGAGTGTCTAGGTTGAAAGACGAACACACATCTAAGAACAAAGCATCTTTCCAACCGGATAGAAAAAACAAATATTCTATTCGTAAATTCACTGTAGGTACTGCTTCTATTCTAGTAGGAGCTATCTTATTATTCGGGGTGAATACACAAGATGCGAAAGCAGCTGAAACATCAACCACATCTACAGTTAACGCAACAACACCAGACAAAGACACTAATGTTGAAGTGAATCATGCAGATGCAGTTGTTAATGAAACTGCAGTAACTACATCATCTGAAATAACAACACCAGATGAAACTAAAGAAGTACCGAAAACTGAAGTTGAATCACTACCAACAAAAGCTAGTAATGATTCAACAGAAAAAGCAACTTCTGATCATCAAGAAGTTATAGCTCCAACAGTCGAAAAAGAAGCGACTGCAGCTCCAAAATCACAAGAAGTTTCAACAGAAACAGCTCCGTTTGAGACAAACACCACAGTTCAAAAAGTAGCTGAAACACCTAAAGTAGAAGTACCTCAATCTATTTTAGGCATTCAACAAGTTCAAGATTTGAATACAGCTGCTGAATTTTATGCACAATCTTCAGGCGCCTCTATAGAAGAAGCGCAGACTTTAATTCAAGAATTGAATTTAGACAGTCAAGCCACACCCGAAGAAATTCAACAAGCTTTACTTTATCAATTATCCCATGAATATGAAACTTGGTATAAACCTGCTGTACGTGAAGATTTGACTACAGAAGCAGAACAAGTGGCAGATAATCCAGACTTTGTAAAATATGCGGTAACACTTCCGATTGAACCGATAATTATTGATGCAGATGCGATTAAAAACGGTTATGTTCGTTCAGGTTCAGATGAATTAAGTAAAACTAACTTAATTTCCGGTCGTGCTTGGATGGCGGACCAAGGTATCCCATCTGTAGGTACAAATGGTTTAGCTCCAGTACCTGTCAATACACCGGTTTATTTACAATGGATGGACAAAGATGGATCAATTTCACCAATTTATCGTGCATATACACATAATAAAAATCGTGATGACAGTGCACAAGATGGTCCAGGTGCCTTTGCCTTTGACTTAAGACAAGGTTGGACAGATGCGACAGGTAAACACCATGTATATAAAGCTTTTAAAGGACAAAAATATCGTTTTGCTATTCCAGATTTTACATTACCTAATGGCAACAAAGCGACAATGTTACGACAAGCCGGTGGATTTTATCCAGGTGTATTTGTAGACACATTTACTGATAACAATATGGGGCAAACTCCAGTAGTAGGTAAAAATATTGGCCGCACAGGTATTTTTATGGCTGAAGTGCCAGTCGGTAATTATATGACGAAACCTAAAAATCAATGGATTACAAGCGAAGGTAACCATAGTTATCCAGAACTATTAGCTGGTGATGGTTATAATGTCGTTCGTGGTAAAGTTTGGATAGAAAGCTCAGGTGGAGATAGAGCCAACTCAGCAACTGGTCCTAACTATAACTCGAATTTAGGAGATAGAGTCGCAGCGGGTTATAAAGTTGTATTAAGCTCATTAACTTCACAAGGTGCAGCAGCTTATAGAAATGAAGTACAACGTGTACCTGTACATGAACGTGCTGCAGCTGCGAAAAGATTATTAACTGCGCATCCAGAATATATTTCATCTACTGTTGTTTCAGTGGTTGATGGAAATGGGGTTTACGCAGCTAAATTCCCTAATGGTACTTTGGATGTGGATCATATTTATGGTTTTGTGCTAAATACTAAAGGCAAACTCGTTCAAACGTATTCAGGATTTACCTCACCAGAATTTAGAAAAGCGAACCAAAATATCTCTTTCGTACCAATTTCAGCACCTTATTCAGGGGTTCAACAATGGGCAAATGTGAACTTTGCGGTAGTATTGAGTCCATCGGATACCATTGATCTTCATACTGTACCGTATAATGCGACAGACAACCCAGCAGCACCAGGCAGTCGTGTTAATGTTAAATTGCCTAATGGTGATGTACCACCAATGCCTACACACATCGAATGGAGAAATCCTAGCGGACAAACAGTGCATAGAGCTCCGGACTTTACAACGCCAAAACGAGGAGAACAAGTAAGTGGATTTACGATTCCTAAAGAGGCTCAGGAAGGTGATATTTATACTGCAGTACTTGTTTCTGGTGGTAACGATATCGCTGGTTCATCTGTAATTGTTCATATAACAGAAGCTAATAAATATCCACCAAAAGCGCAAACAGTAACTAAAGAATTCGGACAACCAGCAACTGAAGAAGATGTTATGAGTCATGTCACATTCCCTAAATATCCGACTCATCTTAAAAAACCTACAATAACAATAGATCATCCTGATAAATTACCTGATGGAAATACGCCTGGTAAAGTTCTAGTACCTGTTACTGTTACGTATCCAGATGGTTCTGTTGCGCACGTTAATGTACCAGTAGTCACAAAAGCACAGTCTGATAAAGACAAATATACGCCAACTGCAGGTTCAGTTGAAAAAGACTTCGGTCATAAAGCAACACCTGGTGAAATCACAGGAAAAGTATCTGTACCAGACTTCCCAGCTGGAGGTAATCAACCAACTTATACAGTGGATGAAACAACAATTCCAGATGGCCAAACACCAGGTACAGTGAATGTACCGGTGACTGTACATTATCCTGATAATTCTTCAGAAGTTATTGAAGTTCCGGTTACTACAAAAGTACAACCTGATAACGATAAATATCAACCGACAACTGAAGCAATCCATAAACCATTTGGTCAAAAAACAGATGAAAATGAAGTGAAATCAAAAGTTTCTGTTCCTAATTTCCCAGGAAATGGTAATCAACCGACTTATACAGTAGATACTTCAAAAATTCCAGATGGTCAAACGCCAGGTACAGTAAATGTACCAGTGACTGTACAATATCCAGATGGTACAAGTGAAGTAGTAAATGTACCTGTTATTACAGGACCGAAAGATTCAGATACGTACCAACCAACTACAGGAGAAATTACAAAACCATACGGTCAAGCAACAACAGAACAAGAAGTAAAAGATAAAGTCGCAGTGCCGAATTTCCCTAAAGACAAAGGCACACCAACAATCACAGTTGATACAAGCAAGTTGCCAAATGGTCAAACAAGCGGTGAGTTCCAAGTTCCCGTTACAGTGACTTATCCTGACAAAACAACGGACACAGTGAATGTCAAAGTGACAGTAGGAGTTCAACCTGATAATGATAAATATCAACCAACAGCAGGAGAAATTACAAAGCCGTATGGTACACCAACAACATCAAATGATGTAACAGGAAAAGTAAGTGTTCCAAACTTCCCTAAAACAGGTGCACAACCAGTCATTACTGTTGATACAAACAATTTACCAAACGGTCAAACAAGTGGTGTATTCCAAGTCCCAGTTACAGTAACATATCCAGATAAAACAACAGATACAGTGAATGTGAAAGTGACAGTCGGACCGAAAGACTCAGATACGTACCAACCAACAACAGGTTCAATCACAAAACCATACGGTCAAGCAACAACAGAACAAGAAGTAAAAGATAAAGTCGCAGTGCCGAATTTCCCTAAAGACAAAGGCACACCAACAATCACAGTTGATACAAGCAAGTTGCCAAATGGTCAAACAAGCGGTGAGTTCCAAGTCCCAGTTACAGTGACTTATCCTGACAAAACAACAGATACAGTGAATGTGAAAGTGACAGTCGGACCGAAAGACTCAGATACGTACCAACCAACAACAGGTTCAATCACAAAACCATATGGTCAAGGTACAACAGAACAAGAGGTTAAAGACAAAGTCACAGTACCAGACTTCCCTAAAGACAAAGGTACACCGACAATCAAAGTCGATAACCCTACACAAATTCCAAATGGTCAAACACCAGGAACAGT
>NZ_KV837149.1:49802-52661 GCF_001838465.1 Staphylococcus sp. HMSC061G12 | reverse complement strand
TTATTAGGAGTCAGAACATTTATGTCCCGACCCCCTCGTTTTATATCACACTATTTATTCAGTGCTTATATTAAGTTTTAATTACTTTTAATTTTTCCTAAAAAGAAACTGTTTACTTCGCTTAATTTACCTCTCCAAATCAACTTACCACTTGAAGGTGTAGGTTTATTCTCACTGATAAAGATACTTGTATCTTTTAAGTGAATATAATTGATTTCATCGTTATCACTTTCAGCGGCATAGTCACCAGCTTCATCTAAGTCTTCGCTAAATTGTTTAGACGTTGCATTGCCGCCTTTAAATGATTTGCTTAATGTTTTAAAGTATTCTTTCGCTGAAATCAATGTACCAGTCACAATGGCACCGTCGACTAATAACGAAATATCTAGAGTAAAGTCGTCTTCGTTTGCGGCTTTTACAAATGATTCAAGAATATCATCTTTAGATGTTTGTTTGTTACTCATTATATCATTCCTCTCGTTTAATTATCTGTCACCTGTGTCATCATGACTTTCTATCCACGTTCCAGCTTTTTCTTCAGACGTTTCTTCTTGCTTCTTAGTGGTCTGTGTTTTTTCTTTTTGCCTAGAAGAGGTTTCTTCTTGTTCTTCTTGAAGTTTTTCTTCAGGTTCTTTTTCATCTTGTTGATTTGTTTTAGTTTCTTGTCTTTCATTTTCTTCAATTTCTTCTGATTGTTCGTCATCACTATCATCCTTTTTGAACAGGCTTGCCGTTGATGTTTTCAAGCCTTTGAGTTTTGCTCTGGCAACTTGGTTGAATTGAGTGCCTTTTTCTTTTGAACCCTTCTCTTCCTCGTTGTCTTCATCTTTAGTTTGTTCAGGTTCAGTTGGCATCTTTGAGTTTTTAGATTCCCCCGTTGCCTTTTCTTTACTATCATTTTTTTCGCTTTCATCATCTTCGTCAGATTGATTATCTGGTTTAGAATTATCTGCTTTTTTCTTTGATGTAGATTTCTTAGGCTGTTTTGTTTTCGAATTAGACTCTTCATCTTTTGAATCCTCAGAATCAAGCTTTACATTATCTGCTTTTTTAGACTCATCTGATTTAGTTGAATCTTCCTCAGCTTCGTCTTCGGATTCCTCATCGTCTGAATTACTATCTTCTTCGGATTCATTTTTCTCATCTGAAGCTTCATCTTTATCATCAGAAGTGTCATCAACTTTAGAATCTTCAACTTGATTTTTGGACTCTTCAGCCTCATCGTCTGATTCTTCTTCTGATTGATCAGATTCACCTGTTTCTGAAGTGTCATCTTCTGATTCTGGTTCAGGCTCTTCTTCTGATTCTGGTTTTTCAGAAGTTTTTTCAGCTAATGTTTTTGATGATTTCTCATCTACTTCTGTTTCTTCTGATGCTTCCTCCTCTTTTGAAGTGTCTTCTTTAGAATCTTTTGCTTCGTCTTCTAACTCTTCAACCTCATCATCTGATTCAGATTCTTTTGACTCGTCCTCATCTTTTGAAGTATCTTCTTTTGAATCCTCAGCTCGGTCTTCAGACTCTTCAGTCTCATCGTCTGATTTATCTTCTGATTGATCAGATTCATCTGCTTCTGATGCATTATCTGATTCTGGTTCAGACTCTTCTTCTGATTCTGGTTTTTCAGAAGTTTTTTCAGCTAATGTTTTTGATGATTTCTCATCTACTTCTGTTTCTTCTGATGCTTCCTCCTCTTTTGAAGTGTCTTCTTTAGAATCTTCAGCTTCGTCTTCGGACTCTTCAGTCTCATCGTCTGATTTATCTTCTGATTGATCAGATTCATCTGCTTCTGATGCATTATCTGATTCTGGTTCAGACTCTTCTTCTGATTCTGGTTTTTCAGAAGTTTTTCCGGCTGATGCTTTTGTAGTTTTTTCATCCGCTTCAGATTTTTCTGATGCTTCCTCCTCTTTTGAAGTGTCTTCTTTAGAATCTTCAGCTTCGTCTTCGGACTCTTCAGTCTCATCGTCTGATTTATCTTCTGATTGATCAGATTCATCTGCTTCTGATGCATTATCTGATTCTGGTTCAGACTCTTCTTCTGATTCTGGTTTTTCAGAAGTTTTTTCAGCTAATGTTTTTGATGATTTCTCATCTACTTCTGTTTCTTCTGATGCGTCCTCGTCTTTTGAAGTGTCTTCTTTGGATTCTTCAATCTCATCGTCGGATTTATCTTCTGATTGATCAGATTCATTGGTTTCTGATGCATCCTCATCCGATTCTGATTCAGGCCCTTCTTCTGATTCGGTTTTTTCAGAAGTTTTTTCAGCTGATGCTTTTGTAGTTTTTTCATCCGCTTCAGGTTCTTCCGATTCGTCCTCGTCTTTTGAAGTGTCTTCTTTGGAATCTTCAGCTTCGTCGTCGGATTCTTCTTCTGATTCGTCAGATTCATCTGCTTCTGATGTGTCATCTTCTGATACTAATTCTGTCTCTTCTTTCGGCTCAGATTTTTTTGATGCTTTTTTATCCGCACTAGTTTCTTCGGATTCTTCTTCATCTTTCGATGTGTCATCTTCTTCAGAATCTTCTACATTATCATCTTCGGATTTAGCTTCAGAATCATTTTCTTTTTTAGGTTTTGCTTTATTTTTCTTAGTTGCTTTTTTGTCTTGTTTTTCTTTTTCTTCGTCTTCATCGTCATCATCTGATGCTTGTTCTTCTTCGGATTCATTTTTCTTTGATTTACGTGATTTTAACTTGCTGAAGATGTTCTTTTTCTTCTTCTTACCTTCAAGTTTGTCGCTATCTTCTTCGGATTCTTCTTCAGAATTATCTTCTGATTCATCAGTGTCTTCATCATCCTCAGATTCTTCATCATCCGACTCTTTTTCATCAGATTTATGCGATTTGAATCTATCGAAG
>NZ_KV837149.1:0-49702 GCF_001838465.1 Staphylococcus sp. HMSC061G12 | reverse complement strand
GATTTGAATCTATCGAAGAATTTCTTTTTCTTCTCGCCTTTAGTTTTATCGTTGTCTTCCTCTGCTGAATCATCTTCTTCAGTTTCTTCGTTGTCTTTTGTATCTTCTTCCTCATCTTCTGATTCATCTGTTTCCTCATCAGATTCAGAATCATCGTCATCTTCTTTTGACTTAGATTTTTTTGATGCTTTTTTATCTTGTTCATCGTTCTCTTCATCTTCGTCATCTTCTGAGTCTTCATCATCATCTGACTCTTCTTCATCAGATTTATGCGATTTGAATCTATCGAAGAATTTCTTTTTCTTCTTACCTTTAGGCTTATCGTTGTCTTCCTCTGTTGAATCATCTTCTTTAGCTTCTTCGTTGTCTTCTGTATCTTCTACTTCCTCTGTTTCAGATTCATCAGTGTCATTTTCATCGTTGTCTTGATCGTTTTGATTTTCTTCATTTTCTCGATCATCTTCACCTTGGACTAATACTGTTGTGTTTTCTTCTTTGTCTTCATCTTCTTGAATGTCGTGCGATTTTTCTTCGTCGGGTGCTTTTTTTTTGAAAGGATTGTTAGGGGAAGGTGTTAAGCTGCTTATTTTTTTCTTAGTTGTATGACCAAATTCTTTGGCAGTCCCTTTTAATACAATTTTACTTAATTCTTTTACGATTTTCTTACGGCTCTTAGGAGCCGTAAGATAACCGAAAGAAGCCCCTACTAATCCGCCAGCTATGGTTTTGGTTAAGTTGATTTCACGCTTTTGATTCTTTTTTTGTTTTTTTCTAGATTTTTTACTCATCCTTATCCTCTCCATCTAATTGCTTATCGGATGCCTTTTTGGTTGAAGCATTTTTAGCTGTAGACTTCTCTGTTGAAGGTGCTTCATTTTGTTCGTTGAGTTTATTTTCTAAAGCTTCAACTTTCTTTTGTAGTTCTTTGTTTTCAGCTTCAGCATCTTGTTGTTCTGCAATTTTCATGTCTGTAGCTCTAGATGTGAGATACGGATCTGTTTCCCACCAATCTAAGCCCATTTCTTTAGCCTTATCAACTGAAGCTACGATTAAACGAATTTTGATGGTCAATAATTCGACATCTGCGATGCCGACTCTGATATCTCCGGCGATTACGACACCTTTATCTAATACTTTCTCTAATACATCTACTAAGTTACTAGAACCGTTTGAAGCAGGAGGCAGTTGTTCATTTGCCATAACTTATTCTCACTCCCTTAATCAAATTCATAACGAACTGTTACATAAGTCTTCCTAAAGGACCTAAGTCGATGTTTAAATCTTCATCGTCTAGTCCAAATACGTCCTTCAGTTCTTCCATTTTTTCTTCTAAATCCATTAAGGCAACACCTAACTCTTCGATTTGTTCGTCAGTCAGTGTTCCGCCTTCTACACGTCTGATGGCATGGCGTTCTACAATTTGTCTCAATAACTCAATTACTGTCATTACTAATTGTGCTAATCCATCTTCTGCATTATCTTGGCCTAAGTTGATACGTGAGCTATTATTATTCATCTGTGGCATCTAGAAGTTCCCTCCTTTGTTCATCAAATGCTTCGGAAGTAATATCATGTCGACGATTGCCCATAGAAGACTGTACTAATGTTTCTACTGAAGAAATCAAAACACGTAAGTCTAAATAGACTAAGTCTATATTGGCAATCGAAATGATTAAATCTCCTCTGATCGCAACACCTTTATCGAGAATGACATCTAAAATATCAATGAGACCGACTTCTTTGTTTTCTATAGTTTCTCTTGTCGACGGCATCTCTATCCACCTCCATATTAGTTAAAGCTAGAAAAATGGTAGGCAGGCCAAGGTCCAGCGACTTCTATATGCCATCCTTCTTCTGGTAATTCATTTTTAGTGTCATCAATGACTTCAAGAAAATCATTTACCTTTTCATTAGGTACAAGATAGACACTGTTATATACCATTTCTTCTTCTAAACCTGTTACATCTCTGCCCCAATTCTTTTTAATTGAGAAATCAACAGCTAATGCTTTGAGGTTTTGATGTAAGTCTTCGCTGACTCGGTCTTTTTCATTTTCTAACTCTTTATCAACGATGCTGTCAATTTTCTTTTCCGCAAAGAAACGACGGCCGCGTGGCAAGTCTTTGATTTCTTCACGTTTTTCTTCAACAGCTTTGTTATTTTTGCTGACTTCTTTGCGAAGTTTCTTATCGTTTGTATAAATTTTAACTGTCCATTCTTCTTTATCTTCTAGGAAATTGAAAGTGGCAGTAATTTTTTCGCTATAACCTTGAATTGTTGACTTCAAACTGTCTTTTGTTTTGTAAATCGTACAGAACTTCAATGGAACTAAAGTAAAGTTTTGATAAAGTGTTTCAATCGTTTCATGATGATGAACAGCTTTCTTCTGTAGCCATTCCATATCATTATCGATTTTATCTTCGATTACTTCTTCTGAATATTCATTCCCATCTAAATCACATACAATTGCTGTGATTTTATCATCAACAGGAACTGTATATAAGCTGCCTTCACCATCAAAACCAGTTAGGGAAGGAAGGTCTTGGTTTTCTAGTTCCGCTTCTGGAACAAGTGCATATAAATATAACAAGTTTTCCATTCGCTATTCATCTTCCTTTTGTTGTATCATTGCTTCTGCTTCATCAATTTCTTTTTGTTTAGCAGTTTCATAACGTGCTAATAATTGTTCTTCTTTTTCTTTGTATTCGTCTTCTGGTATCTCACCTAGTTCTTCTTGCATTTGTAATTGAATTAATTTCTTTTCAATTGTCGGAAGGTCATAAAGTTCTTTGTCTGCTTCATCTTTGACTTGTTCTGCAATTTTTTTCAATAACTTAAGTGAGCCATATACTATCATTTTATGATCCCTCGATATTAAGACGGATATTCACAAAGTTGTAAGCGGCCCATGGACCTGTGTACTTGAACTCTACTTTGTCTTCCCATTTTTCATAGAGTTTATTTACTAAATCATCAAAGGCTTGGTCATTTTCTTCATCAACTAAAAATGCTGCATTTAGTAGCATTTTCTCGCTCTGAGGTTCATTCGATTTAGCAGATGCACTCAACTCTGCGAGCGGTTCATAAATATCCGCTTCTATTTTATTAGATAATTGCTTGAAAACATCTTGTGTCGCAGAACCCAGTTGAATACGTTCATAGTAGCCTGCATCTTCGGATTTGCTGCGTACTGATTTTGCCATTTCCTGTAATTTAGGGTCGTCATTCACTACTGATTCTAACCACTCTTGTTTGCCAATGACTTTTAGTCCTAATTCAAATTTTCCTTTGATTTCAGGGAATAACGTTTCAAATTGCGGATACAATTTTTCAAGTAAAGCTTTAACATCATCTTTAGACTTAAATACGTTACCGAAACTGATTGGAATCACTGCATCTTTTTCTTTCATGACAGTTGCCACAACATTTTGGTGCATCATTAAATTATCTTTCTTCGGTGCATAAATCTTCATCGGAACTTCTGCAGCAACAATAGCTGCATCTTTATATCTGATTGTGAACAACTCACGATCTTCACCTTCTACTTCAACAGTTCCGAAATCGTCATTTTGATCTGTCTGTGTTCCACAAAATATATAAATCTCTGTTTCTTCTTGTGCCATAAGCTTATCTCCTTTGAGTACCTAGTATTAGTGTCCTTTAATTAAAGCGTTTATTAATTAACTACCGTCTACTTTACTTCTGTAACGAATACCTTCACGTTTAAATGAAGTGACTTCGCCATCTTTATCTAATACAACGCTATACGTGCCAAGCATTTCATCTTTCGCGTAACGTTTCATATATTCTTTCTCTTCAATCACTTCAACTGTCGCAGTCCAACCTGATTCATCGCCTTCACGTTCTTCGATTGAAGTAATTTTGAAAGGCGGTGCTACATTTTCATTGAAGAATTCTCTAATTTTACTCATAAGTTCTTTGATCGTCATAATTATCCTCCATCAATCTTATATAGTAAGAGATGACGACAACATTCCGTCGCCGCCTCCCTTTTAATTTAAAAATTAAACACTATATTTTGATTTTTTCTTGTCGTCTGCTTCTTTTGTTTCTGCTTCTTCTGGTTCACTTTGTTGAGAAATTTGTTGCTGTTGGTTCGTATCTCCTGAAAGTTGTTCTTGTTGTTGGCCTGGTAAGCCTTCTTCTTCAACTTCATCACGCAGTAAGCCTACAGCTTCTGCATATCTTAACCAAGTATCTACGCTGGCAATTACGATTCTTGCTTCGATAGTTAAGATTTCGATACCTACTACTGAAACTCTGACGTAAGCATCAATAACGATACCTTTATCTAAAATTCGGTCAATTACCTCTGCTAAACTAGACGTATCTGCACTTCTTTGTACTGAACTCATAATGTTCAATCCCCTCTCAAATTGATATTGTTTTCATTCGTTAAACTTTTAATGTTTCTTTTAGTTGTCAATCAATGTTGATTTATTATCTTCTACTCCCTTAATGTCTGAGGCATGTTTAATGTCGTTGTAGCTTTTAATGTTAGAAATACCTTTGATGTTTTGAACACTTTTGATGTCTTGAACACCTTTGATTTTTTTCTTGCTGTTGCCGGACTCATCTTTGTTGATTTTTTCTTGGAATGCTTCCCCAGCTTCTTTGACTTGTCCTAATTTATCACGTGTCTTTAACAGGGCGCCTTGCATTTTGTCTGTTGCTTTATCTGCAACTTCAGGCACAACTTCTTGGTTTTTCTCTTTCACTTGTTGTAATTTGTCTGCTGCTTGATCTGCTTTATCTTGAACGCCTTCTGTTATTTTCTCTTCCATCATCTCGTGTGCTTTATCTTTTAATTTATCTTTTGCTTTATCTTCAATTTCGTCAGGAGTCTTTTCAATTGCTTTTTTTGCCACTGCACCAGCAGCTTTTTTCACCATTTTATTAGGCATTGTAGACCTCCTTTAAATTGATATTTTCTTTTTTGATAGAAACCACCTTTGACTTATCAATAAATAAAATAAATAAAGATGTCTAAGATGTTTTTCTGTACATTCTTATCGTTTGATTCAAAGGATGTCTGAATACCTTTAAATTATTTATTGTTTTTAGTTGAATATTCGACTTAGTTGTAAAATCTATTTTCTTTCATGTTAATTACAGTACCACTTTGAATTTCAACTCAAACACAATTACAACTTTTGAAACATTCTCTTAATCTACATTACAATCATTGTATTGACGTTTAACATCTTGAGGTTTTGAAAGTGCTTGTATTACTAGTTAAAAAAAGGTGCCAGTTTTTTACCTGTGCACCTTTTCGATCGAACGTTTAATCAAAGTTTATTTTTTACGGAAAAGAGATTTCTTACGTTTTTTCGATGTTGTATATTGATCTAATTTATCTTCTAAAAATTGTAAACGTTGTTGCAATGTTTCATTTTCGGATTTCAATAACTGAAACTGTTTCTTATTTGGTTTCTTTTTACGTTTTTTACCTTTAGTATTTTTACTGAATAACCCAGCATTTTTCTTACCTTTTTTGCCTTTTTTCTTCTTATCATCACCAAAGATAGAGTCTTTTAAATCAGAAGCTTTATCTTTTAATGATGCATTTGAAGCATTCTTTTTAGTATAAAGTGCTTTTTTATCTTGCTTAGGTTTTAAGACATAACCAAGACCTGCACCGACTGCTCCCCCAGCCACTGTGCGGTATACGGGACTAGATGTCCATTTTTTCTTCTTAGGTTGTAACTTTTTAGTTTTTTCTGTCTGGTTTTTAATTTGTTTACTCATACTGTTTTCCCTCTACTTTCTTAATGTTTTTACAGTAATTCTTCAAAGCGATCTTCTAAACGACTGATAGCTTCTTTAAGCTGTTCATTTTCTTCTAATAACGCTTCGTAATATTCTTCTTCATCTAACTCTTCTTCTTCTTCATCATCGTAAGCATCGTCTTCATCTTCTACGTATGCTTCTTCAAACTCTTCATCATCTTCATAATATTCTTCGTCTTCGTCCTCTTCATCGGGCTTTTGAAAAAAATCGCGGGTTTTATTTTCAATATTCATCGCGATGTAGGCTTTAATATTTTCTTCAGTAATTTCATAAACATCTGAAGCAATATTTTGGAATAACTCTGATTCTTTTACACGGTGAATCATGTTTTGAGTGCCCTCTCGTCTATAGAACCAGCCGAAAGTTGCGCCGAACACACCGCCTACAATAGCATCAGCGACATGAATATTTTTATTGCCCTTGTTTTTCTTCTTTTTAATATTTACGCCCTTTTTATACCTGCTCACGATAACACCCCTCTCTCTTTAATTGGTATTATTGTTTTTACCCTCAACTCTAATTTACAAACAAATCATTTTCGTATTCATTTATACTTTTTAGGTAAAACGTATTTTGTATTTTATTTTTATCGATTGAGAATTAGCCTGTAAGATAAAAACTATTTACCAATAAAATCCTCTCCAACGTTCGCTTTAAACATTTAAACTTCATCAATGCGAATAGATTAAATAGCTGATTCGTAAGACGTATTAAATTCTAGGTGTTACCCTAATATAAATTTCTGCTACAGTTCAAATATTTCGAGATACAAAAAAGCACTTGGTTTAGCTTGGGCTCATTCCCAAAATCTAAAGCAAGTGCTTAGTAAAACATAGATTCAATTTTAAAATCAATCAATAGTTTCTAGTGCATAGTGTTCAATCACTTCAATTAAATGAGGATGCGCTTTTTTAAGTTCCGCTTGATCAAACATTTCAAAATGCTCAAACATGAAACCTGGTTGGCACATACATCCAACCAGCGCATAGCCTTTTTCATCTTTAATCGAAGAAGCAAAAATTGTACCTGCAGGCACAACATGTTGTAGCACTTCACCCTTTGTTATATCGGGTCCAAGGTCTACCGCTTCATATTGACCATTAGGATAAATCATATGCACTGTTAAAGTATTACCATAGTGATAATACCAAATTTCATCTGCATCTATACAATGAAAATGTGAGATATTATCATCTGTTAATAAAAAGTAAATACTCGTATAAGCTGGACGTGCTTGTCCTTCTTCTTGGCGTTCAGCTTTAATAATTTCTTTATAATAGCCGCCTTCTGGATGCGGTAATAAATCTAATTGGCGCACCCATTCCGATACAGAATGTTCCATTACTTAATCCAAGTCCACGTTATGATAAACGTTTTGAACATCTTCTAAATCTTCTAACGCATCGATTAAGCCTTCTAAAGTTGCTTTATCTTCATCTGATAATTGGATGTCATTTTGAGGTAACATTTCAAATTCAGCAACTTCGAATTCTTCAACGCCGCTTTCTTTTAAAGCTTCTTGTACTTGTGCAAATTGATCTGGTTCAGCATAAACGATAGTTAAATCACCGTCTTCGACAACATCTCGCACATCTAAATCTTTTTCCATTAAAACTTCTAAGATTTCATCTGCAGATTTGCCTTCAAATGCGAAAGTACCTGTATGTGTGAACATATATGATACTGAACCTGATACACCCATGTTACCGCCATTTTTACCGAAAGCAGCACGTACATCTGATGCAGTACGGTTAACATTATTAGTCAATGCATCAACAATCAGCATTGAACCGCTAGGACCAAACCCTTCATAACGTAATTCATCGTAGTTTTCATCATCATTACCTTTTGCTTTGTCAATCGCACGGTCGATGATGTTTTTCGGTACATTATACGTTTTTGCACGTTCAAGCACTAAACGTAATGCTTGGTTCGATTCTGGATCAGGTTCACCAGATTTCGCAGCTACATAAATTTCTTTACCGAATTTCGCATAAATACGACTTGTATTTTTATCTTTTTGGGCTTTTTTCTCTTTGATGTTATTCCATTTACGTCCCATACTTCCATCTCGCTTTCGCTCTCAATTTTTAACATCAACTATTATACATGATTTCACGCTTAATATATAGTTATTGAAAACCAAGTTCCCCTTTTGTGCATAATTACTTTGATTTCTCATAAAAAAACAGCCCAAAACTGGGCTGTTCATCCACAATATTATATCTCTCTAGTATGGGGTGTTCAGATGTATTATCAACCTAAGAACTTATCAATGTCTTTAAGCATTTGATCAAGTTTTTCTATGTTTTTATCATCCATATAAATATAAACCTTACGTTCGTCAGACTCAGAACGGACTTTGCTGACACGGTCTTGATTGACTAGTTTACGAATGGATGCCAAAACTTTAGTTCGGCTAATTTCAAATGAATCTGTTGCAATCTTTAAAAAGGGCTGCATTAACATCTTTTCTTCGGTGCAATTCTCATGAACACAATTAAGTATTACAAAGTCATTCATGTTGATTTTATATGTTTCTTCAATGAAACGTGTCAAATCCATAAATTTTTTGTATTCATTGAGCAATTTCTCTAAGTTACTTTTTTTCAAAGTATACGCCTCCAGATTTTATATCGATATAATACATTAAGTATGAATATTAAAACTCTAAAAGTCTTTAGTGTTTCCCCACATTGTCTTTGCAATTTTCCTAAGTACGACAAATTGAATTGTATAAAATACAATTACCTTTTATAAACTTCAATCTATTCCGTTGTTTTATATAAAGAAATCAATTGCAATGAATTATATTCAACATCAACACTCAATGTGCCATTGTTAAAGTTGTGTTCAAATACATCAAACTTTGGATTATTGGCGTTTTTTATCTTACGTTTTAAATCTTTTGGCCATTTAAATGTAGGCATGATATTGGGTGAAATAATCTCCTTGATATTACCGTGTTTATAATCTGTTACTTCACGTGTTACCAAATAATTGTCTCTTAAACTTTTATCTTTAAAACCGATATAGAAACGATGACAACTTTGGTTACCTTCATGTATTTCATTTTCAATAATACGCCAGTCATAGACAATAATACTGTAATGTTCATCCCCACGTGTCATGAGACAAGCATCATCTTCATAGAAATAAAACGTCTCAAATCCAGACAGCTGTCTATATAAAAAGTACAATGTGGTTTTGAAACCATTTGTATCAAAAAGAAATGCGATATTCGTATCAGTACGTTGATATAAATCCACGCCGATTCCAGATAAAATACTATAAAAGCGCATAAACATATACATCATTAATGGTGTGCTATCTAAGAGACTCATATCTTCATTCAATAATTTTCTATTCGGAACATTAAGCAGTATATATTTACGTTCTTCTAAATGAACCTGTTTCATAACTGACTGCAGCGTATTCAAATTGGCTAGTTGTTTCATCGGCATTTTTTTATAAGATTTTTCCAAATAAGGATGTTTTAACTTTTCATTATCAATAAAGAAATAATCAAAATTCACTCGTTTAATTGGGAGTTCTAATGCTTTAAATTTTTCAGGATCATTAAACAATTTAGTGACATCTAGGTTGAAATTAACATTAAACCCAATTTCTTTAATTCTCATTTTTTGTATATAGATGTCTTTCAACGATTGATTCTGCAAACTAAATGTTATCGAAATCTTAGATGTATCCTTTTTAAGATCTGCATAGGCTTGATGATCTGTAAATGCACGTGACTGTAATAATTCATGTTTCACATAATCAATATCTTCTTTTGATTCAAGTTCAAAAGCTACTCTCGCATTGCTTTGATAGATAGTATCAAGCATAGCAACTAGTTCACTCGTGCTAAAATGTTGATGAATCGTTGGTATACTTGGATGGATTAAGAACATCACTTCATCATCGAAATCAAAGATTTCTTGATGCCTGTGATAAACCATCACTTCCTTCAATTCTTCAAGCGTGCGAATTTGAATCGTCATCACAAACGGACGTGTAGGAGAATAGATGGGATTATTATTATCTACATAAATAATGTTCTCTTTATCTTCTGTCCAGTTCTTCAGTATGTCTTTGATTTTCTTTAAATATACTTTTTTACCTTGTTCACTGACTTCAGAATCTTGATCCTTTACTAAATAACAAAGGTCTTTACTCAGCTTAGATTTATGTCTGTAGTCATTAGGCGTGGTATCTAAATGACGTTTAAATTTCCGATAATAACCACTGAAATTACTGAAACCTACTTCTTCAGAGATATCCAAAATTTTTCGGTCAGTCGTTACTAACATTTCTATAGAAAGTCCAATTCGTAATGTTTCAATATAATTTCTGAAACCCATATTAAATATTTTATAAAAGGAAGAAGAGAGTGTTGTCGGAGAAATATAAACTTCTTTAGCTACTGTCTCTAAAGTCAGTTTCTCTCCAATATGTTCGTTGATATAATCTACGATTTTCTTTTCTCTATAATCTAGCGATGCAATTAACTGGTGTGACGTATGTTTGATTTCAACACTCGCCTCTTCAATTAAAATGTCGCATATCTCACTAATACATTTTTTAATCAGTTCTTCTGTTAAGGTTTCTTCAAGATACTTTTCCAATAAGATCAACATTGCTTTTTCAATTTTACTGTTCGACTGAACCATTTGAATATTAAAGCAATAATTAAAAAAAGCGAAATCCTTCTCAAGGAACCAATCACTCGCAACATAAACCATCATCATCTTTTTGTTTTTCGAAACTTGAAAAACTTCATTATGGTTGATGAGACAAACCGTGTTATTTACTGTTTCAACTTGAGCGGACCTTTGGATTTCTGCTGTATCGTTTACTGGCCAAAGTAATAACACTCCATCATAACAACGATTGGCTGGCAAATTTTCAGCTGCGTATAAATCGATAATACTACTTCTCATTTATATAACCTTTAATAAAATAAGCTGTTTTAAGTCGTAATGATACATCTCTCTTTATTTTATTCCTTCCTGTAATTTCTCTAGGACTATACTCTACAAATTTAGCACACAACGCAATTAGACACAAATTTTAAAATTTAATAGTATTTTTATGTTGTTTCAAATTACGTAACGTATGATTATATCGCACTATTCTTATCAATGATAACTAGATTGTATAATATAATGAAGGACTGGAACATTGTTTTTCTTTGTTCCAGTCCTATTCTTGATGATATTAATCTCTAAAACGATTAGCTAAACTTAAGATATTAATAATAATATTCAATAAGTTCACAAATAAATTAAAGCCCATTTCACTTGGTGCAAATTGTCCTCGTTTCAATCTGTTAAAGTCATACAATGTATACAGCAAGAATAAACCAACTGCTACAACATTGATTACAGTATAAAAAATCGGGTTTTGCACAAAGAAACCAATTAAAGTGGCCACAATTAACGCGATTAATACTACAAATAGATATTTGCCGATACTTGATGCATTCTGCACGAAAAAGTATCCAATGACACCAAACGCAATAAAGGCACCTACTGCAAGTGCTACGTTTTTATAAAATAACTCTGGACCCAAATTCTGCATGTATGTCGTAAATGCAGCATAAGCTAATAACCCAATTGCTACAGCATATATATTAGAAATTAAAAAGCCGAATTTACGTGATCGATTCACAAATAACGAAATCAAAATTAATACCGTCAAACCGATAGAGAGTGGTCTTCTCCAAGCATCAGGCAGATACTGGCCAAAATATGTACCAATACCAAAAATAATCCAAAAGTACATAAAGTAAAGCCAAACCTTCGCATAAGCACTCGATTTAGAGGTAGTATGTGTTGCGTTTACCAAGTTGTTCAACTCCTTCATTGAAACTATTTGTTAATTATTATTTCATAGAGTGTATTCTGATTTCCACTTTCTGATTTAGCAATTATAAATCTTCAAAGCGCTTTAATGTATTGTCATTTTTCATTACAAACATTACATTAGTATTGTCAAAATCCAAATTTTTCTTCAATAAACCCTATATTGTCTAGTGTTTTCTGAATTTTAGACAATTCAGGTTTTATTAAAAATTATTACAAGCACGTAACAACCGACAAATCACCGCATATTTTTGATAAGATGTGGAAGTATAGAAATAATGATTGATATTCGTATTACATAGTAAGTATAAAACGAATGTATAATTACTGAACCAAACTTATTAGAGGAGGAATCTCATTTGAAAAAGTTAGCAGTTACATTTTCAGTTGCAACAGGTGCAGCCTTAGCGCTTACTCAACAAGATGCTGATGCATCGACACAGCATACAGTACAAGCTGGTGAATCACTTTGGTCTATTGCACAAGAATACGGCACTTCTATCGAAAGCATTAAACAAGATAACAATTTATCGAATAATATGGTATTCCCTGGCCAAGTCATTACAGTAAATGGCAGCAGTCAAAGTTCAAATACAGGGGCGACTGTTAACATTTCTGGTGGCACACATACAGTGCAAGCTGGTGAATCATTAAATATCATTGCTAATCAATACGGTACATCTGCTGAGGCAATCATGTCAGCTAACGGCTTAAATGGTTATTTAATTCACCCTGGCCAACAATTAAAAATTTCTGGCGCAGCTGGTGGTTCAGGCGGTACTCCTACAGCTACACCTGCAACGAACCAATCACCGACATTTAATCATGCTAACTTATATGACTGGGGACAATGTACTTGGCATGTATTCAATCGTCGTGCTGAAACAGGCCAACCAATCAGTACATACTGGTGGAACGCAGATCATTGGGCAAACAATGCACAAGCTGACGGTTACACAGTAAACAACACACCTGCAGCTGGTTCAATTATGCAAAACTATGAAGGACCAATCGGTCATGTTGCATATGTAGAACAAGTGAATGGTGATGGCAGCATTTTAATTTCTGAAATGAACTACAATACACCTCCAGGCATTGTCGACTACCGTACAATTCCTGCTTCAATGGCTTCTAGCTATAACTACATTCATTAATAATCTAAAAAGACGATGACGCATCGTCTTTTTATTTTGGCTTAAATTTGGAAACCAATAGATGATGTAACATGCTAATCAAACTGAGCGCCTCAATAGCTTTTATATAGTTCTAAGCCCGATTTATCGCAAAAAAGCGGATCATTTTCAAAATCAGAAAATGATCCGCTTTCTATTTAATGTTCTCTATGTTTATGTCTCAATGATTGAGAATGATTATAAGAAAATATTCATAATCCAGTAAATCATTGCTGCGACGAATGCTGAAATTGGTAATGTAATTACCCAAGTCACAATCATACGTTGCGCTGTATTCCATTTAACGCCTTTGATGCGGTTAGATGCCCCTACACCAAGGATAGATGAAGATACAACGTGTGTTGTTGATAATGGGAAATGTAAAGAAGATGCGACGAAAATTGTTAATGCTGAAGATAAATCTGCAGCAGCCCCGTTAGCTGGGCGAATCTTCATAATGTTACCGCCGACAGTTTTGATGATTTTCCAACCACCTACTGCTGTACCTAGACCCATAGCGGCAGCACAGGCTACTTTAACCCATAATTGCGGTTCAACATTGTTACCATCTTGTAAGTTCGCAACAATTAAAGCTAGTGTAATGATACCCATTGATTTTTGCGCATCGTTTGTACCATGTGAGAATGATTGTAATGATGCTGTGAAAATCTGGAATATTCTAAAGTTGCGGTTAGCTTTTGTTAAATTCGCATTTTTAAATACGACTTTAACAATACTATACATAATGAAACCTACACAAAAGGCAATCAATGGCGATACAATCAGCACAATAATAATTTTAGTGAAGCCTTGGAAATGCAACACTGAAAATGAACCTTGAGATGCAACCGCTGCACCTGCAATCGAACCGATTAAGGCATGTGATGAAGAACTTGGAATACCGAAGTACCATGTTAACAAGTTCCAGAATATCGCTGCGAAAATAGCCGCTAATACCACGACTAATCCATTTTGCAATTTAAATGGATCCACAATGTCTTTCGTAATTGTCCCTGCTACACCTGTAAATGTTAATGCACCGATAAAGTTCATAATCGCTGCTAAAAAGATTGCGCGTTTTGGTGTCAGTGCTCTTGTCGACACTGCAGTAGCTACCGCATTCGCTGTATCGTGGAAACCATTAATAAAGTCGAACACCAATGAAAAAATAACGATAGCTACAGTGATAATTATAATATAATCCATTTTATATTACTCCTTAGCTATTTTTCATGATAATTGTTTCGAAATTATTTGCGACTGCTTGGCATTTATCTGCAATGTTTTCTAAGCTTTCATATATGTCTTTAATTTTAATCAATGTGATTGGATCTGTTTCACTATTGAAGATATGTTTAATTGATTGTCTTAAAATACCGTCACAATTTGTTTCAAACTCTTTAATATTAATTGAATGAATACGCATGTGAGAAAGTTTCTTTTCTACTAATAAGCCGATAGCTAATTTCATTTCAGCTACTGCTTTTTGAATATTATCTACAAATTCAGCCATGTATTCATCTGAATACTCGATTGAATACATTTCGAACATTGCTGATGTTTCTTCCATTGCGTCTAAAACATCATCAATAGCGTTACATAAAGATAAAATATCCTCACGCTCGATTGGGGTAATGAACGTTTGGTTCAAGTCTGAGATTACTTGGTGCATTAATTCGTCACCGTGTGACTCATACGTTTTGATATTATCAGAATAAGCTTTTAAATCTAGGTGTGTGTTAAAGTCCATTTTCCCGAACTCAATTGCTGCGCGATCTAAATTGAATACCATTTCCTCCAATTTAACCATGAACTTATCCTTTTTCTTGTTAAACATTGAAAATCCTCCATTTTCAGCGATTGCTTCCCAATCACATTTCATAAATTTGAACTCAAAAGTATATAATTGTAAAAAGTAATCGTGTGATACTTTTGAAACTAATATGTATACCATCTTCACACTAGCTTCAAATAAATTTTACCTTCCTAAAAAGAAAATAGCACAAAATTTACAACACTACAATTCTATTTACAAAATCTTAACAATTGAACATAATTGTAATGTCCGATTACTTCGCTAAGTTTTCAAAATTTCCACAATCCTAAGCGAAAAGTAAATACTTCCTCTCTAAAAATTTTTACCTAACTTCACCATTCTTACACATTCCAATCCAAAAAAATACTCCGAAAACTCATTATTTCAAGTTTTCGAAGTAAGTTTACTATTCTATACTATATTGACTGTTTTATAGTACGTTTTGTGTGTATATAAGCGATAATCGCAAATGATGCATAAATCAATGTATAAACTCCCATTACGATAAAGACTGGAGAATGAGCATCAGATCCCATCAAATTCAAGAATGCCCATGATGCAAAGTATGCATGTGCCAAACCTACAATCAATGGCAAACCAAAGTTGAACATGATTTTAAGTTTTAAACCGTGACGCATGTCATTTTGTGTATAACCTAGCTTTCTCAATATTTTAAAGTTACCGATTTCATCTGTTGTTTCATCCATTTGTTTAATGTAGATAATACAACCTGCCGCAATTAAGAAAGCAATACCTAAGAATGATGATATGAATAAGAACATACCATTATTTTCTCTATTATCCTTAGCTATTTCTTCTTTTGTCTCATAACCTGGATCAACTTCATTCAATGCTTTCGAAGCTTCTTTCATTTGAGATTTATCTGTAATAGTAAAGCCATATTGCGGAGAAAGGTCATCTTTATCTATTTGCCCTTTCTCTTTCAATAAACGATAGTCTTCATCATTGACGATTACCAACACACCGCCACGTAACGTAAGCAAGCTGAAACGTGTATCAAGTTCAGTGTCTTGTACTTTCACACGGAAGAGTTGTTGTCCTTGTTTATCTTGAAATGCTACATATGAATCGTTAGTAATCGGTTTTAAGAGCATACCTGTTCCAAAAGGATGTGAAAGTTTTGCGGTATGATCAGAGAGTCCTGCATTGTCGACATATTTTTCACTTGTGACGCGAATACTTATCTCGTATCCGACATTTTTCTTAAATAAATTATTCTTCTGAGACTGTACCATCAACAGCTTTTTATAATTTAAGTCATAATCGATATGATGTTTTTTTAATGCTTTTTCATATAAATCCACATCATGTTTCGATTGTAATGTCACATCATATGGCGAAAACATATTGAGTTGCACTTTTTCCATCTTCATTTGTATAGCACTAAAACAAAGTACAGTTACTGTAATCGCAGAAATGACCGCAATAATAGTTAAAGATAAGGCATTCTTTTTCATACGATGCATAATAGATGACGTGAAAATGACATCATTAATTGAAACTTGGCCTTTTTTTCTTTTCTTCAATGTCTTGAATAATAAAGATACCGTACTTCTAAAGAATAAATAAGCACCGACAATTGTCAGGAATAAAATTAAAAACGGAATAGCCATATTCACTAAAAGCTTTGTATCAACCGCCATAACATATCCTGAAATAATCATCGCAAGCCCTACAATCCCACTGATTGCTTCAAGTACTGTAATTTTATTTGATTTCACATCAGCCGTACGACGAGTTTGCATTAATCCTAAAATGGAACGTCGTTTGATAAAGATTGCGTTTTGAACAATAACTAAGATGTACGCAATTACTAACATCAATGCCGTTGCGCCTACTGCTTTTAAGCTAAAATGCAAATGTACCGTTTCATTCATTTGCATTAATTTCGTCACAATCAATAATAAAATTCTAGACCCTACTAAGCCGACAACTATGCCGACAAGACCTGTGACAACAAATATCGCAAATTGCTCTAACATCGACATACGAACTACATTTGCTTTCGTTAATCCGATTAATTGATAGAGTCCAAGTTCTTTATCTCTTTGTTTAATGAAGAGCTGATTCACATACATTAAAAAGATTATAATGATAATGAACAGTACAACACTACCTAAACTCGCGCCTTTTTGAATTAATTTCGAAGATTCACTATTATTGATTGTTTCTGTATATTTTAATGTCACAAAGCTAAAGTACAAGGAAATACTCATTATGAGAGAAAAAAGATATAAACCATAATGTCTGATGTTTTGTCTTAAGTTCTTTAATACAATATGTCTAAACGTCATAAGACACACCGCCCAAGACGCTTTGTGCTTGAATGATTTCCTTATAGAACGCTTGTTTAGAACGTTCACCTTGGTATAGCTCAGAATGTATTTGACCATCTTTCAACATGATGACACGGTTTGAATAACTGGCTGCTGCCGGATCATGTGTCACCATTAAAATAGTCGTATCAAAGCGTTCATTCATATTTTTCAAACGTCTTAATAAATCTTGTGCACTTTTAGAATCTAACGCCCCTGTTGGTTCATCTGCGAAGATAATTGCTGGACGTGTGATAAATGCACGGGCTGCGGAAACTCTTTGTTTCTGACCACCTGAAACTTCAGATGGATATTTATTTGCTAAATCTCTGATACCTAATGTTTCTGTCACTTCATCAAATCGTGCATCCACTTCTTTTTTGGATAACTTTTGAATAGATAACGGCAACATAATATTTTCCTTAACTGTCAACGTGTCTAATAAATTATAATCTTGGAAAATAAAGCCGATTTCTTTTTTACGCACCTCTGACAGTGCTTTGTTACTTAATTTCTGCAATTGATGTCCGTTAAGTTCCACTGAACCTTGTGTTATATAATCAATGGAGCTTAACATATTCAATAATGTCGTTTTACCAGAACCAGACGGTCCCATAATTGAAATGAATTCACCTTTTTCAACTTTAAACGAGATGCCTTTCAGCACTTCATGCGCCACATGCTTATTTCCAAATACTTTTGTTAAATTGGATACTGTTAGAATTTCCATTTTTTGCGCTCCTTTTTTCTTAACTCTTGTATTTATAGTGTACGCATAAGTGATTTTATGGTCGTTGATTTGATATTACAAAACGCATGTTTAAAGTGACGATTTTGTCACTTCAGACATACGTTCTAACATTTCGTTCTGTTTAGGGAAGATAAAAGAGACTGTTGTCCCTTCTTCTGCAATAGAATCAACCGATACTTGTATATGTAATGGCTGTTTGATTTGATCCACTAAATATAAACCTAAACCTGAAGAAGTTGTCTCGTGGCGGTATTGTGTTGACGTAAAACCACGTTCAAATATGCGCGGCATATCTTGAGAAGCAATTCCGCGTCCTGTATCTTTGATTTCAAGCACAATATGTCCTTCGACTTCTTTAGTGATGATTTGTATCTCTGTACCCGCTTGACTGTATTTCACCGCATTTGAAAGGACTTGGCGAATCATCATCTTGCACCATTTCATATCTGTAAAGACCTTATCTTCTTCATTAAAGTCTATATCGAACCCAATACCGCGCTGTCTACAAATATTACGTGTTAGCTGAATTTCTTCAATCACCATACGTTTTAATGAAACGACTTCAAAATATAAATCTTGGTGCTTTTGGCTTAATCGTGATAAATACAATTGTTGGTCTAACATTTCATTCATGCGTGACCATTCAAACAATAAAGCTTGTCGACGAGTCATATCTTCTTCTTGATCAATGATTAATTTCAATGCGGTTAAAGGTGTTTTAATTTCATGCACAAATTCCGTTAGGCTTTGTTCATTTTCTTTTAATTGCACAGATTGCCTAGATACAATTTGTTTTTGTCTTTGAATCATCAGATATAAATATTGTAAGACTTCTTCTTCCATCGGAGTATTGGCCGCTTCTTTATGCTTCAACTCCTCAACTTCTTTCATTTCAGACAATTTTTTGTTGAACGAAGTTTCATAGTTGTAAGAAAAAATGAGGAACACCAATGTGAAGATAACATTGCATAAAATGACATAAAGCATAGATTCAACAGATAAATTTTGATCTAGTACAGCTAAAATCACTAAAAAGATTTGAAAGCCAACAATCAACGCCAACCAATTCAAACGAGAGACTAAGTAATTTGAGATACGTTTAAATATTGTCATGTGCTAAATATCCTTTGCCGACCCGTGTTTCAATCGCATTAGTTAATCCAAAGTATGCTAACTTTTTACGTAGTCGATTGATATTAACCGTCAACGTATTATCACTCACAAACGCTTCATCATCCCATAACGCCGTAATGATCTCATCACGACTGACAATTTGATTACGATGTTTTAATAAAATCTCTAGAATAAGCATTTCAGTTTTAGAAAGATGTGCGGTTTCATTTCCTCTCTCTAATACGCCTTTACCAAGGTCCACTTGAACATCGCCCCATGACAACATACGTTGCTCCTCTAGATTGAATTGATATACACGGCGATATATGGCTTTAAGCTTCGCGATTAAGACATTAGTATAGAAAGGCTTCTGCATAAAATCATCTGCCCCTAGTTCCATACTCATAACTTGATCCATTGGATTATCTCTCGCTGATAAAAATAAGATAGGTATATTCGATTGATTACGTATTTCACGACACCAATAAAACCCGTCATATTTCGGCAACTCTACATCCATGATAATAATTTCTGGTTGTTCCTGTTCAAATGCTTCCATAACTTGATTAAAATCATCAATACCAGACACTTGCAAATCCCAATGTTCTAGTTCTTTTTTTAATTGTTCAAATAAGGACTTGTCATCTTCTACCAATAAAATTTTCATGTTATCACCTATTATTTTTATTTCGAAATTATTTCAAAACTGTTTCATTTACATTTCACAACTTTTATTTTACACTTATCTTTGTGCGATTCTCTAACAATCATTGCGTTCTATCATTTTAAAGTAAAATGAAACTAAAAACGATGCAGACAATCGTCATTTACGCTATACTCAGTGTAATACTACCTTATATTATGGAGGGTGTCTATGGAACATACGATTAGAGAAATAAGTATCAATGATGCAGATGCATATATTGCTTTATTAAAAGATATCTATGATGAATCTAGCTATATGCTGTATAGCCCTGGCGAATATGTGCCATCTCTTTCAAGTGCATTACAACAGCTTGAACATTTTATCACTTCTCCATCGAATACTATTTATCTTGCAGAAATCGACGGTAAGTTGATTGGTTTTGCGATTGTCACATCTCGCGAATATGAACGTACACGCCACGAAACACGCGTGCGTCTTGGTATTCGCGCACAATACCGCAGCAAAGGTGTTGGACAATCATTATTAAATGCAGTGGATGCATGGGCATACAATCACGATATTCGTCGTTTAGAAGCATTAGTTGTCCCTCAAAATGAGCATGCTGTAGATTTATTCAAATCAGCAGGCTATCAAATTGAAGGCGAAATGCGCGATAAACTCAAAATAGATAATAAATACTATAGTGAATACGTTATGGCTAAACTATTGCACTAATATTTCTCCTGATATGTCACAAACATATCAGGTTTTTTATTACTTTCATTTTCTATTTTACATATAACCCACTTATTATCTTATAACAAAAAGAAGTATCTACAAAGCCAATTACTTTGTGATACTTCTTTTAAAATATGATCTGTTTTTAACATACTAATCCTTATAAGGATTTAATTGAATCGGTTCAAATTGCTCATCTGGATTTTTAATCGTTGTTGAGCTTGTATTTCTACTTAAGAAACGTTGTACAGAGACTAGATTTTCTTTTGATTCCGGTAAGTTTAAATGGAATTGATACTGATGTCTTAAATGGTGTGACCCATCAAAGAAGAATGTATCGACTGATGTGCCGTCTTCTTCTAAGACCCTTGCAAATTCTCGATTTTGACTGAAGAATGGATCTGCATCCCCAACAGATAAGAAAGTCGGTGGATAATCTTTTGTGACATGTTCCACTGTCGACATTTCAGATAAATCTCTGAATTCACTTTCCCACTCTTCTGTACCAGTATAACTTCTCATAAAGAGTTGAATACGTGGGAACTCTGTTTCTCTGACTGTATTCATGTTATAGAAACCACCGAAAAAGATAGCTGCACGAATATTTTTCGGTTTGAAACGTTGTTTAAAGTGCATATCTTTTCTTAACTGTTCATCTGTTTGAATCGCAGTAAATTGACTGGATAACTGTGCACCTGCTGAGTCGCCGCCGAACACCACTTGCGTAAAATCAATCGGCAATTCATGCGGATTCTTTTTAATGAATTTTACAGCTTGATCCATTTGAATTAAAGGGGTCGGATATTTGTACTGTGGTGCTAAAGCATAGTTAATATTCACTACAATATAGCCTTGTTCTGCGATTTTTGCCAACAATGGATTTTTATATTGTTTATCACCCGCAATAAAGCCGCCGCCATGCATCCAAAAAATCACTGGTAATTTCACATCTTTATCTAATTCTGCTGGTGTGATGATATCAAGCTGACTCTTCGGGAATGCTTTACTATATGTAATATTATTAAAGACCTTTACATTATTATTGTTAATCGCGACTTTAGGTTTCATGTTTTGTTTATGCTGATAGTCCATATAAAGTTTTATACCAACACCGACAGCGATGCCTAATAACACGAAGATAATCGCACCGATTGCCAGCCATTTTTTTCTTCGACTGTTCATTTGATTACCAAGTCCTCTCTTTATTCTATCGGCAAGATAATTTCCAATTTGTATTTATTGTACTTTATATTTAAAGTCATCTCAAAGGGTGAAATCAAGAAAAATAGCGCAGCAAAATCAGCTGCGCTATACCTATTGTTTTCATCATTACTGCTTACAAGCAGTAAGTTGACCTTCATTATTCATAAGTTTTCTGCTATATCTAGTAAATGTCACACATTGGGCAATTTATGCGATATGTTGTTCATTCTCTTTTTTACGTTTGAAATATTTCACTAACACGCCAATAACAATCGCAAGTCCGATAACACCCATTGTTGGGTATAAGAAGTTGATCAGACTTGAGAAACCTACGAAACTTAATCCGTAAGCGACAAGCATCATAATCACGATTAAAATGTGATATTTTTTGCTATAAGGTGTTGTGAATCTTGCTGCGAATGAATAAAGCAGACCCAAAATTGTGTTGTACATTACGGCTAACATCACAATTGACAATACAATTGTTACGATTGGGTGAATACCATTCGCTAATGTCAATGTTGGAATAGCCGCTTCTTTGATTGCTGGGAATTCAGTTTGCAATGCAAATGTAATCAATGCTAACAGAATCGTATAAATGATACCGCCGAACATTGCACCGGCACCTGATACTCTTCTACGACTTGCGTCACCGCCGATAGCGACGATTGTACTAAATCCTACCGCAAACGCTAAACCGCCGTAAACTGTTCCCATGATAATGCCCCAAAGCGGACTTGTCTTAGGCATTTCTGCGTTAATTTGATTAAATGGCACTTGACCTTTAAATAGGTAAACACCTGCAATCACAATCACTAAGATAATTAAGAAAGGTGTTACCACACCAAGTGCGCGGACAATCTTATTGAAGTCCATAAGTAATGTAATATAAATAGCAATTACCATAATCAGTGAACCTAACCATGTAGGGATGCCATAACTTTCATGGAATGCAGAACCTGCCCCTGCAATCATTGTGACAGAAATTCCGAATAAGAAGAAGACCAGTATATAGTCGACGATCCGTCCAACGTATTTTCCAAATAAATATGCCAAAGTTGATTCGTGGTTTTCAGCATCGAAAGCTGTCCCTATCTTTGCGACCTGTCTTCCGATGAATCCTAAGATAATACCTGAAATTAAAACACCGATATAAGCCCATAGACCATATTCAGTGAAGAATTGCATAACTTCTTGGCCTGTTGAAAAACCTGCGCCGACGACTACACCGACATAGGCAAAGCCAATTTTTACTGTTTCTTTATTAAACGTCATAATAACGTTGAATACCTCCTCGTGTAATTAAAAACAATGCTTGCCAACGTTAATACTTACTATCCATAGCTTATGTTTCTGTCTTTTTCTGAAAAAGGCCATTACTTATTCCATGAAAAGTATATAGTAACAATAAAACACTCAATTGCGCAATAGCCGTTAAGTGTAATTACCCAAACACAACAATAAATTACCCTCAATTTGATAGAATTACTCATTAAACTTTGTAAACATACCCATTAGTAAAACTTATGGATAAATATCTTTTTTGTGCAAAACAAAAAGGATACCTCATGTGAGATACCCTTTAATTCATTTTAAATTCATTATTTTGCATCACGATTTTGGTTCAGTTCATCAATGCTGACCACCACGTTATCCATTCGTTTCGCTGTCTGTTTAAGGATATTACGGGCTACGTTATTATTAGGATCTAATTTCAAGATCTGCTTAGAAATATCGAAAGCTTTTTTATCAGAAATAACAGGTTCAGGAATTGCATGGAGCAACAACATTTGTAGTAAACTCTTCACTTCTTTGCCCTCAGTGAGTTTTATGGAAGCTTCTGCATGATAGTAAGCAGAATCCAATGCACCTTCTAAGTCACTTAATGGATAAACAAGGAGTAAGAATGCTAAATCATGCATTTCAGCTGTTTCTCCATCTTTGATCATATCTAAGATACACGTATAAAACATAACACTTTCTGCTTCATGCGCACTTGAAATGTAATGTTCTTCAAATTCCATAAAATCTGATTCGGACATTAATCGTTTCACAGATTCAAATTCGCCGTTTAAGACATGTCGCTTGATTAAATCTTTCATGCCAATGTCCTCCTATTGTTGAACAGATTTTATCTACAATTAGTATTAGTTTACCATATTTTTTTGGATTTCACATCAATTACTATAACGTATAACAATATTTCATTACGTTAAATTACAATGAACGTGTACGATACATTAAATACAAGAAATAAGGTGCACCGATTAACGCAACGACAATACCAGCTGGAATACCTGATGGTTGTAAAATCACTTGACCAACTGTATCCGAGAATACTAGTAAGAACGAGCCAACAACAATTGCTAAAGGCATAAAGAGTTGATGTCTTGGTCCCACAATCGTTTTCGCAATATGCGGTCCCATTAAACCAATAAAGCTGATAGCACCACTCACCGCTACAGCTGCTGATGATAAAGCAACAGCAGCCAGTAAAATAATCATACGATCTCGTCTGACATTTACACCTAAGCCTTGTGCTAATAGGTCATTAGTATTCAAGATATTTAATGTATTTGCTTTCATAAACAGGAACGGTATGATGACAATCAACCATGGTAATAATGCGATGACAAACGGCCATTCATCACCCCATATATTACCCGCAAGCCATGTTGCCATAAACTCTGCTTGGTCTTTATCAAATTTAGACATCAATGTCAGCGAACCGCCAGAGAGTGCGGCAGATAAACCGACACCGACTAAGACCATACTAGCTGGAGTCATACCGCGTTCTTTAGAATAACTGAAGTAGAAAATAATTAATGCAGTTAAAATACCGCCAGTCATACTCAGTATTGGCAAAACATAGATAAAGCTATCTGCACTCACTTGTCCGATGACAATAAAGAGTGCGATAAAGAAGCCGCTTCCTGCATTAATACCTAAAATACCAGGTTCAGCTAGTGGATTATTGGTTACACTCTGCATCATCGCACCGCTTAAACTTAATGCAGCACCTGCCAGAATCGTTACTAACATTCTCGGCAGTCTAAAATCTAGTAGAATCAAACTGTCCGTATAGTCACCTAAACCAAATAAAGTTTTAAAGAACGTGCCGACTGACATTTGATATTCACCTGACGTGATACTCCAAACACAGGCCGCAAACAAAAGGACACTAGTTATTAATAAAGCCAGCCACTGACGTCTTCGTAATTTATCTTCTATCATATTGAGCGACCTCCTTTTCTAATTAAATAGATAAAGTAAGGCACGCCAATAAAGGAAACAATCGCACCGACTGGCGCATCTCCTAACATACGTGCGACGGTATCTGCTAAAAGAACTAAAAATGCGCCTAAAACAGCAGTTAACGGAATCACTTTCGCATAATCCGTACCAATTAAAAAGCGTACAATATGTGGCACGATTAAACCGACAAAGGCAATTTGTCCGACCATTGCTACAGCAACACCTGCTAACAGCATCGTTAGTATTAAGCTGATTGTACGAATTACGCGCACATTTTGTCCTAAGCCTTTAGCTAAGCTTTCTCCTAAGTTTAAAATTGTTAATTGTCGACTTAGTAAGATTAACAAAACGATCGTCACTAAAATAACAGGGGTACTCCATTTCAATTGAACCCAAGTTGTGCCAGAAACACCGCCCATGCTCCAAAAATTGATGTCTTGATTCAATTTAAAAGTTAATGCAATGCCTTGGCTTAAAGCCGTCAAGAATGCACTGACAGCAGTACCTGCTAAAATAATGCGGATAGGATTGAACCCATCAGTTCTAGAACGGCCCATCATCAATACGATTGTACCGCCTAATATTGAACCGATAAAACCTGCAAGCATCAATAAACTAAAAGAAGCTTGCGGTACAAAGGCATATGTTAAAGCGAGCATAAAACTGGCACCAGCATTCAAGCCGATTAAGCTTGGGTCTGCCAAACCATTTTTAGTCACACCTTGAACAACTGCTCCAGCTACCGCAAGCGCCATACCTACAAGTATTGCACCTAAGTCTCTAGGTATTCTAATTTCACTGATAATGTTGTGCTGTTCATTCATAGGGTTATAATGGAAAACCGCTTCATAAATCGTCCCAAGACGAATGGGCGCATCTCCATATAAAATGGAGAGCACCAACATTGTCCCTAACATCATACATGATAAAAGTAATAACAATATAAATCTGGGATACTTCTCTTTTCTCTCTTTATCACTCATTTACCGTGCCTCATACTTTCGAATAATGTTTACACAATAAATCATATGTGACTAACATCGGTTTACCTGTACGTGGATCTGTACTTAATTCTGCATCTATATTGAAACATCTTTCTAAAATATCTTTCGTTAAGACTTCTTGTGTTTCACCGCTCGAAACAATTTCGCCTGCTTTCATCGCAATCAGATGATCTGAGAAACGAATCGCTTGGTTGATATCATGTAACACCATTACAATGGTACAACCTTGTTCACGGTTCAATTCTTGAACTAATTCAAGAATTTCTAATTGGTGACTGATATCTAAATACGTTGTTGGCTCGTCTAAGAAAATAATATCTGTTTTTTGTGCTAAAGCCATCGCAATCCATACACGTTGTCTTTGACCGCCACTTAAATCATTAATAGCTCTGTGTTTAAAATCATACGTACCTGTTACTTTAAGCGCCCAATCGATTTCAGCTTTATCTTCAGCGCTTAAGCGGCCAAAACCTTTTTGGTGTGGAAATCTGCCGTATGAAACCAATTCGCCTGCTGTTAAACCATCTGCCACATCTGGTGATTGTGGTAAAATAGCGATTTTCTTCGCAATTTCTTTCGTAGATTGTGTATGAATATTTTTACCATCTAATGTGATTTCTCCGCCTTTAACGGATAAAAGACGAGATAATGCTTTTAGTAATGTTGATTTACCGCAACCGTTAGGTCCGATAATAGACGTAACTTTGCCGTCAGGGATTTCTACATCTAGGTTATCAACAATCACATGATCCCCATATCCGATTGTTACGTGCTGACCATTTAAACGATTTGCCAATATACTTCATCCTCCATTGGATACGACATGAACCTTAAATACAGTTGCCGAAACACCTGTCTCTTTTCAAGGTCTGCCGCAGAATTTATTTCTATTTCTTATCTCATTGCATTTATTTATAATTACGACCTGTAAATATTATCGTGAAAGCTTTCATACTTTTATCAACTACAGCCTTGTAATTGATAATCATTATCATAGGCTATATTATAACATTTTTTGGAGCGATTTCCTAACAATTCTTATGTACTAAAACGCAAGAAATCGAGACTACCGCCTCGATTTCTCATCCTTTATTCATCTACTAAGAAGCCATTACCATATACATCACGCACATCGTGGATGACTAAAAAGGCATTCTCATCAATTTTTCGAATTAAGCGTTTCGCTTTTGAAACTTGTGTTTTACTGATAACCACATATAAAATTTCTTTGTCTTCTTTTGAGTAATAACCGCGACCATCTATAATCGTAACCCCTCGTCCGATTTTTTGGTCAATAACTTTCGCCACTTCATCAGGTCGGCTTGAAATTACAGTCATCGCCTTCTTCGTATTTAAACCTTCAATAACGAATTCCATAACTTTCGTACCGATATAAAGTGAAATAATCGTTACCAATAACTTATTGACTGGAATCACAGTAAATGAAATCGCCACAACGATTAAGTCGAAAAATAGCAACGCGTAAGATGTGCTGACGTCTAAGTATTTATGTGCTAATCGTGCTAAAATCGTTGTACCTGCTGTCGTTCCCCCTGCAAGTACAATAACGCCAATACCTAATCCGACTGAAGCACCCCCGAAAATGGCATTCACAATAATGTTGCCAGTTTCAACATGCCAAGATTCAGTCAGTCCTAAAAAGACTGAAATTAACACTGTTGCAAGAATGGTTAAATACGTACTTCGCTTACTTAAGAACTTATAACCAATCGCAATTAAAATCGCATTCATCACAAAGTTAGTGATAGCTGGCGAAATGTGAAAAGCATAATAAAATACAATGGATAGTCCCGTTACGCCGCCTTCCCCTAATTGTGCGGAAATAATGAATGTATTGACCCCTGCAGAGAACATAAATGAACCAAATACTACGAGTGCGAGGTCACGCCATGTTCTTCGTTTCAAATCCAATCGCCCCCTTATTAAATTGTGTAGATAAGATAAATACTAGCACAGGCGCTCTTAACCAACAATGTGAAACCCCTGAATCACAGTGTTTATTAATATTAAATTAATTATTCTGAAAATTTTGTTTACTTTGTGTTGAAGCTTTGCTATAATAAATTTCAACTTCCTTAATCAAGAGATTAAGGAAGTTATCTCCTTTGTGTTGTTTACAATAAACAAGCAAAATTTTCGCTCGAATGCACCATCAGTACCTAGTCCTTACTGATTACGTGCATCAAATTCATTTCCCGTTGAAAGCAGGTAATGTTTGTGTCTCCCCACATTCATTCACCTGTTTTCATTTTGCCTAAAAAAGAAAAGCATCATATTCAGTAACAACTACCGAATACAATGCTTCTATCTTACGCTTACCAAGCGAATAATCCTACGAATGCTGCTGTTAGTAATGAAACTAAAATACCAGACAATAACATCATAGGTACATATTTCGAAACGAAATCAGATGTTTTCTTATCAACAATACCTTTTAATGTCCCGATAATCATACCGATTGTTGAGAAGTTCGCAAATGATACTAAGAAAGTAGAAATAACTGCACGTCTATGCGGATCATATGATTTAACCGCATCAGAAATTTGTCCCATGACTACGAATTCGTTTGTGACAATCTTCTTAGCCATTTGTTGTGCAACTGGCCATGCTTCGCTCCAAGGTAGACCAAGTAATAATGAGAAAGGTACCATGATGACACCTAAAATTTGGTCTAAGCCAAAGCTGAATTTGACATTGAACCAACCAATTACTGTACCTGAAAGTACGTGAAGTAAACGGTCAATTAAGTCTGCTAATGCTACGAAACTGATTACGAATGCGATAATAATCAATACTAATTTACCAGCGTTGATAACTGAGTCTCCAAGGAATGAGAAGAACGGTTGACGTTCTACACCTTCTTGTTGGATGTGGTAAATCACATCTTCACGTTCTTCAACTGTTACTGGGTTTAAGATAGAAGTAACAATAATCGCATTGATAATGTTTAATGGAATTGCTGTTAACACAAGTTCGCCTGGAATCATCGTTACATACGCACCGACAATTGCACCAGATACTGAACTCATAGACATCATCGCAATTGTTAGTACACGCATTTCATTCATACGTTTTAACTGTTCACTTGAAACAGCTAATGCTTCTGTGTTCCCTAAGAACATCATTTCGATACCGAAGAATGATTCGAATTTTGGTTGACGTGTAATTTTAGCTAATGCCCAACCAATCCCACCGATAACTTTAGGTAAAATATTAAAGTACATTAAAATATCGAATAAAGGTACTACGAGTAAAATTGGGAATAAGGCTGCAACCGCCATATCCATTTGTTTTGTTTCTACAAAACTGTTGAACGCAAAGCCTGTCCCAGCGTTCGCTGATTCAATCAACCATGCAATACCATCAGCCATTTTAGAAACTGCCATATTTCCCCATGGGAAGAAGACAAAGAACCATGCTAAGAATAAGTTTACAATGACTAAGATACCAATTGATTTCCATTGGATCGCTTTTCTATTTCTAGAGAAGAGCACTGCAATACCTAAAAATACAATCAAACCAACAATGTTGATAAGTAAATACATTTTACACCCGCCATTTCTATTATTTTATTATGTACAAGTCTACACTGACAGAATCATAACCTCCCGATTGCATTCCCTATAATCCTTACAATGTCCGCCTGTTACTTGAGATATTTCGTATTTACAAATTGTAAAAAATTTAAGTGCTTTTTTAGTATATCATGTTGGTTGTTACCTTTGAATTAGATTTTTGAGAAATGAAACAAAAATTCTTGCAATAAATATGATTGTCATAATTCGTCTATATATCTCTTTTGTTATAAAAATAAGGTTGAGACTTTTCTTCTTGTCTCAACCTTTATCATTAATCTGTCAGTTTTTGTGTCATCACAAATTCTTTATACTTTTCATGCGACTGCATTAACTCATGATGCTTACCAATACCCGTCACACGTCCACCATCTAAGAAGATAATTTGATCAGCTTTCATAATGGTAGAAAGACGGTGTGCGATTACCACAGTTGTACGTTCCTTCATTAATGTTTCTAATGATTCTTGAATTTTTCTTTCACTTTCACTATCTAAATTTGCGGTCGCTTCATCTAATAATAAAATATCAGGATTTTTCACAAAGCTGCGCGCAATATCAATACGCTGACGTTGACCACCAGAAAGTTTCAATCCGCGTTCACCGACTAAGGTATCGTATCCCTCATCAAAATCTGTAATGAATTCGTGACAGTTCGCTAATTGTGTATACTGCATTAATTCAGCATCTGTCACTTTTCGGTTGATACCATATAAGATATTATCTCGAATTGTACCGCTCATCATCGCATTAGACTGCATGACATAACCAATTTTATTACGCCAATCCGATAGCGGTAATTGATAGATAGAAACATCATTATAAAGGATGTCTCCGTGTGTCACGTCATACATTCGTTCTATTAAATTGAAAATCGTACTTTTTCCTGATCCTGATGGCCCTACAAATGCAGTTACTTTACCCTTTGGAATATCAAAATTCAAATCATGTAAGACTTCTTTTGTATCATAACCAAATGAAACTTCTTTAAATGCGATGTCACCATTACCTAAAGATTGACCCGTAGGCATATAGACTTCTTCTAACGGTTCTTGCATGATTTCATGAATACGGCTGCTTGCTCCGACTGCTTTCTTATAATCTGTCATCAATGTCGACAAGTTCACAAGCGGCATCGACATTTGAATAACATAAAAAATCATCGCAACAAGTGTTCCTGCAGTAATCGCGCCTGATGAAATACGGATACCTCCGAAACCAAGAATAATCCCGATTGTTAACAACATGATCAAACCGGAAATCGGTTGGATGACTGCCGCAATTTTCGCTTGTTTCAGACCCAGCTTATAAATTTCTTTTAAATTTATATGTGCTTTATCTAGTTCAACTTGTTCCGTATTGGCAACTTTAACTAAACGCATTTCCGTTAATACACGTCCAAGCAAACCACTGAAGTTAGCAATTTCTGCTTGTGTACGCGTAGAAATTTTCTGCATGACACGTCCTAAAGGGATCATAATGATCACAAATAAAGGAATCGTAATAAAAGTTAATAGCGTCATCTGCCAATCCATAATAAACAACATAATCAATGAACCGATTAATGTGATAATAGAAGGCAGCACATTCGGTAATTTTTGAGAAACAAATTCATTAATTACTTTAGTGTCATCTGTTAAACGACTCATTAACTGTCCACTTTCATTCACATCAAAGAAACGCATTCTTAAACGAATGATGTGTTCCCATACAACAGTACGAATCACATAAATAATTTTTTCACCGATTTTACTTAATAAGTATAAGCCGATTCCGCTTAAGACTGCATTCAACGCAAACACAGCAATAAAGATTAAAATAAACTGCATGTTGAAGGATTCGCCAGTAAATTTATCAACCATTCTTCCAGTAAATAAAGGGACAATTAAACCACTGATGCTCCCTAAGGAAGAAATAGATACTGCAATCGCAATCAAGCCGACTGGCCATGTCAGTTTCTTCAATAAGAATAAGAGTGGATTAGATGTTTTGTTAGTCTGTTTCATTTTTCACGCTTACCTCAATTATAGTTTTATGTTTCTTCTTAAATTATGATGCATAGTCCCGACTTTTCACATGATTTTAGACGTCCGGGCACCCTTCGGTCAGACAACCGTCAGACTGACGTCTAAAATAGGCATAATTTTCATATATTTATTGTTCCCTTGTATCAAACTACTTTTATGATAAAATAGTTTTACTGTGAAACTATTATTGTTGAAGGACTGAAACATACATAATGAAAAAGATAGTAATACTGACACTGTTAATATTCTTCGTAAGTACCATTATAACACCATTTTCTGATGCGGACACTGAAACCAAATCACCTGTCCAAATCGCTAATGAACGTGGTCAAAATATTGGAGAAGGTTTTGAACCAGAAAGTGCTGTGAACATTAGTCAAACCGGACAAGTACTCTACAGCTATCATATGGATAAGAAATGGTACCCCGCTTCAATGACGAAATTGATGACAATGTACCTGACGTTAGAAGCTGTTAAAGAAGGTAAATTATCGTTAGATGACAAAGTGAAAATCACTGATAAACATTATGCGATGTCTACCCTTCCAGAGTTAAGTAATACCAAATTATATCCTGGTGAAACTTATACCATCAGTGAATTGCTTCAAATTACGGTTTCAGCCTCTAGTAATGCGGCTGCATTGATTTTAGCAAATGAAGTTTCTGATTCCACTTCTGATTTTACCGACAAGATGAACGAAAAAGCTAAAGAAATCGGGATGAACCATACACACTTTGTAAATCCGACAGGCGCTGAAAATAACTTATTAAAAAGTTTTGCGCCAAAACGTTATAAAGATGAAATGTCTAGTACATCAACCGCAAGAGATTTCGCGATTTTATCACAACGTGTCGTGCAAGATACACCTAAAGTGCTTAAATTTACTAAAGCAATCTCACCAACTCAACACGGTGTAACATATTATACGTTCAACTGGTCGCTTGAAGGTTCTGAATTGAGCTTACCTGGTACAGATGGTTTAAAAACCGGATCAAGCGACATCGCTGATTACAACCACACATTAAGTACTAAGCGTGATGGCTTCCGTATTGATCAAGCTATGATGGGTGCAGGCGACTTCGAACATCTAGGCGGAGATAAAGAACGTAATAAAATGGGTAACAGTTTAATCAATCGTTCATTTGAACAATATAAATACGTTAAAGTTATGTCTAAAGGACAACACAAAATCAATAATAAAACCTATTACGTGAAAAAAGATTTATACGATGTTGTTCCAAGCAATCTTAAAAAAGAAGATTATAAATTCGTCGTAGAAGATGGCAAGCTTCATCTAGACTATGACCGACAATTTATCTCAAAAGATTATGGCCCACCATCAGTAGATGTTCAACGTCCATTGATGCGAAAAGCAACAACATTCGCAGAATCTTCTTGGAGTACACATCCGATTCTAACGAGCCTTGGTGTTGCATTTATTGTCGCAGCACTAGCCATCGTCGTTTATATGATTATTTCATCATTCGGACGTAAGAAATAATGTTGAAATTTTAAATACAAATCAAAAACAGAGGTATAACTGCCAAGCCTTGGCGATTATACCTCTGTTTTTATTTTATCTGGCATCTTTACCATATAATTCTTTTTTGATTTGTGTCGTAGAAATACCTTCTGTACGTTTTAAGTAAATCACTTCGCATTTGTCTTTTAAGAAGTCGAATTCTCCTTCCCAATCATGACCCATGACAAAAGTATCTACATCATAACGTTCCACATCACGTTCTTTTTGACCCCAATCATCCTCAGGAATGACTAAGTCTACATAACGAATAGATTCCAACATCATTTTTCGTTGTTCATAATTGTAGTAAGATTTTTTATTTTTAATGCGGTTAAATTCATCTGTAGAGAGTGCCACAATCAGGTAATCTCCCATTTCTCTCGCTCTTCTCAGTAATTCAATATGACCATAATGCAATAAGTCATATGTACCGTACGTAATAACTCTCTTCAAATTTAAACCCTCCTTCACAATTTTAGTTACTGTAAAAAAATAACACATTTCACACTTCAATTCATATTAAAATTGTAAGTTTGCTTATTTTTTTAACGCGCTTTTTAAAGCAGCACGCCCTCTAAAAGCTGATTGTTTAGGCACTAATTGTGCTTTGAACGCTAAATAGTTCGGACGTCCGATGCCTACTTTGTTCAACGCTTCACGCCATTGACGATAATAATGCAACGTCCAACCTTTACAGCCGCCTTCCATCACTTTGACAATTCTAAATAATGCATCGCCATCATAATGCGTCTTTTGCATACCTTCAATGTATTGGATAACTGTATCTAATAATTCTTGTGTCACTTTTGGTTTTTCTGTCACATAAGCTTGAAGCATATAGCTGACAATCAATTCATCCATACGATAGCTGTAATATTGTTGTACATTACGAAGTCTCAAGTAATCCATCACGCGACCACGTACAATATAAGCATCGTGCATATAATCAAAGAAACGCTCAACACTGCGTGCTGTAATCGAATTCTCACGTACATTATAGCCCGCAATAATATCTGGTAACAATTGAATATCATGTGCTTGATTAAATGCGTGTGCCATAAATGTATGTTCTTCACAAAAAACAATGTCCTCATCAAAACGTAAATCTTTGAAACGTGCGCTGAACATCTTATCTCTTGGTCCGATAGATTGCAGCATCGCTGGGCATTGCGCTAAATTCACAACTTCATCTTTTTTAATTTCTTCATGTGTCGGGAAAGTACGCCATTCACCATGATAATCACGTCCTGTTTGTCCAATCACGATTTCAACATCGTCATTTTGTTCATAACGACGTGCCATCACATCGATACGGCTCGGTAAAAATTCATCATCAGCATCTAAAAACATGAAGACATCGCCTGTAATATGAGATAAGCCGACATTACGGCTAGCCGCTGCGCCTTTGTTAGATTGACTGATAATTTTGACGTGCTTATTTTCTTTTTGAATTGTTTCAAGTGCTTCAAGTGTGCCATCTGTAGAACCATCATTAATACAAATAATTTCATGATCGTATTTCGTATCAATGGAACTGACTGCTTTCTTAATGACTTCTTCTGAGTTATAAACTGGAATAATAATAGAAATTTTCATCGTTTCACCAATTCTTTTATATAATTTGATATCTGATTTAAAGTTTCATCCGTATTGTAATCATGCCATTCATTAAAGAGCGGCGGATAATGTTCTAAACCTTCTTTTAATTTATGCAGCAACTCTGCTTCATTATATGCTTTATAGTTTTCAGGAATTTGCCAATAGTAATGATTTAAACCACGATCCGCTTCATATTCCGCTTGATCGTAAACATAAAATAAGGCAGGTTTATTCAATAAACTCGCTTCAATCGCAAGTGAACTATAATCTGTAATGATGACATCTGCCATCAAGAACAAGTGTTGTGTCTCAATATCAGATGTAGACCCTTGTCTTACAGATGGATGTAATTTATTGATAATTGTATAGCCTGGCAACTCCTGTTCAAAATGTTGTGCATCAATCGTTCTGTTCGCTGCTTGATGTTCTCTGTATGTCGGTACATATACTGCAAGCTTATCTTTAATCCCATACTGTTGTTTCAACTTTTCTTTTTGTTGTTCTAAGTTAACTGTAAAGTACTGTTGCATTCTAGGCAAACCAAAGCGTAACATTTGTTCAGGTGTTGCACTAAAAGCATTTCTAAAACAAATTTCCATTGGGTCGCCGCCTATGAGATAGTAATCTGTCGCATGATATACTTTCAAATACTGATCTACCATTTTCTTGTTAGACAAATCGACCGCATGATCTTTTAGGCCAAAGTACTTTAAAGCGCCTGCCGCATGCCATGTTTGAATGACAGTCTGCCCTTTTTTCTTGCGATAACCTCCCATTAACAAATAGTAATTATCGACAAAAATAACTTTAGCAGTGGCTAATGCTTTTAATTGCGCAATAACGTTTTTATTACTGTTGATGACATAATCAACACCTGATAATTGTGCAACTTGTTTTTTATCTTTTTCTTTACCGATGATAGTTAAACGGTAACCTTCATTATGAAACCTTTGAACTAAAGGCCATATATCTTCTTTAAAGCTCATAAACAACACAATATGATGCGTATCGATTTTTTTATTGAACCATAATGTATTAAATACATTGATAATGGTTAAATACAGCTTCTTGATGACTTGTCTCATGTTTTTCACCTCTGCTTATTTTAAAAAAACTCCAAACACGCTAAAACATGCTTGGAGTTTACTCTTAAATAATCTTACATAAAGTCTGCAAATTGATCTCTGTAGCGCATGTGCAGAATCGAACCTACAAAGAATATAAATACTACAATAAATACGTTGTAAAGTGCTAATTGCCAATGATCAATAAAATACCAGTTATGATACAGTACTGCTGCACGGTATGATTCTGCGATGAAATAAATCGGATTCAACATCAGAATCTTTTGTACAATCGAACCTGGCTTAGCGACCCATAAAATTGGTGATGCATAGAATAATACACGCATTAACGCTTGCATCATCATTTGTGTATCACGAATTAATACACCTAGAGTCGAAGTTAAGATTGCGACAGCACTTGTAGCAATGTACGCAAATGGTACGTATAAGAATAACTGAATAATATGTATCGTCGGATAAATACCTGAAGCGATACAGAAAATAATAATAATCCCGAGTAATGCTAAATGTCCATATAATTTTGCAGTTACGGTATACGTTGGAATAATCGATAACGGGAAATTCATTTTCGCCACTTGATTATATTTCGATACAATCGAGCGTGTCCCATCTAATATTCCTTGGTTGATAAAGAACCACATACTGATACCGACAAGCATCCAGAAGATGAAGGGTATCCCATCAACCGGTGCGTTTGTACGAATCCCGAATCCGAACACGAACCAGTAGACTAAAATTTGGATAAGCGGGTTAATTAACTCCCACGCCATACCTAAGTAGTTGTTATGGTTAGCAATTTTCAACTCAAATTGTGCTAACCTGTGGATCAAATAAAATCCTTTAATATGTTCTTTCAGAACAGTTATTAATGCTCCCATGTTCAAACCACGCTTTCAAACGATTTGCGCATTTCATTACATATGCTTATGTAATTTTTTCTCTATGCTTGAAATATATCCATCTCAACATTATACGTAATTATAATATAGAATGGAATAATTTTCATTACTAATGGCAAAGAAATGACTTTAACGCCGAAAATAATGACCAATTCTTCAAGAAATGGTAAAATTTATAGCGTTGAAGAATTCATATGCGTTTTGACCGCTCGGCATCGCAATATGTACTATAATAGAGTAAATAGAGGTTAAGGAAGAGGTTATACAATGAAAGATGTATCTGTAAAGATGGATAATATTACAAAAGAATATCGTATCTATCGTAATAACAAAGAACGAATCAAAGATGCGCTCATTCCTAATCATAAGAACAAAACATTTTACGCGTTAAAAGATGTCTCAATGACAGCGTATAAAGGTGATATTATCGGTTTAGTCGGCATCAACGGTTCAGGCAAATCAACCCTCAGCAATATTATCGGCGGATCTTTATCCAACACTGCAGGTTCAATTAAAAAAAATGGTGAAGTCAGTGTTATTGCGATCAATGCAGGGCTTAACGCACAATTAACAGGATTAGAAAATATTGAATTTAAAATGTTGTGCATGGGCTTTACACGTAAAGAAATTAAAAAGCTCACACCTAAAATCGTTGAATTCAGTGAACTGGGAGAGTTTATTTACCAACCCGTTAAAAAGTATTCAAGTGGTATGCGTGCTAAACTTGGTTTCTCTATCAACGTCACGATTGATCCGGATATTTTAGTGATTGACGAAGCGTTGTCTGTCGGAGACCAAACATTCACGCAAAAATCATTAGACAAAATCCATGAATTTAAAGAAGCAGGCAAAACGATTTTCTTTGTCAGCCATAACATCGGCCAAGTCCGTCAATTCTGTACAAAAATCGCTTGGATTGAAGGTGGACGCTTGAAACAATTCGGTGAAGTTGAGGAAGTATTGCCTAAGTACGAACAATTCCTTAAAGACTTTAAAAAGAAATCTAAAGCAGACCAAAAAGCTTTCCGTAAAAACTTAGACGAAGAAAGATTTGTGATGAAATAAACAATTGAAGCTGTAAAAGAAATCGCAGTATAAACTGCTTTTTCTTTTCCTCTTCTACTTCACTCTTTTAAAGCGATGTTGATATTTCTGAATCTTTTTACTTAAAAAACTTTAAGCAAACCTCTTTAAATCAAAGAAAAAAAGTATTATCATTAAGTACAAGTGTATTAACAACAGGCAAAATAATATTGCACACTTGATTAATGTCGGATGCTCTCATACAATGACATTTTGATACAAGTAATCATTTCAATAGTCTTGCTGCACACTTCATTTTCTTTAAAGTGAAGGTGTATCAAAATATTGAAATCTAATCAGCCTGAACTTCAATATGTCATATCATTTCTCAAGTAAGCAGGTGATTGATATAGCTAAACAAAATAAGACACAAGCATTTGCGAACCTTGTCCGTGCGTATCGTAAAGAACACATCGGCAAAGGTCCCGAACAAATCAAAGTGTTTTTCAAAGATAACTGGGCGGTTGCCCATATGACAGGAAGCCTAAGTAAAGTTGAAAACTTCTATTTGCGTAATACTCAAAGTAAGGAATTCGAAAGAATGCTTAAATTTGGACGTACAGAAGAAATTAAACAACTTTACAACCAACATCCACCTACAGAAATGGAAGAATTGGTAGGCGCGAAATTTGTAAAACTATTTACAGATGTTAATTTAGAAGATGATGAAGTCATTTCAATATTCGTGTTCGATCGCAATATTGAATCGTAATAGAATATATTAGGATTGGTGTAAGGTACTCGGTGCTGTTTACTAACCTACTTTGAAACTCGTAAAGATTTTTCAAGGAGGTGATGCATGTAAACAGGAGCGAGTTTTTTATTTCCATATAACATTAAATTGAACTTACCTTATTAAACAACCATTCATTTCTATAAAAATTTTCAATACGCTACACTCACCACTATAGTAGTCTATTGAAACCAGCCCAATTATAACAATGTGCTTTACGTATAAGAAAACAGCCCATTCTATACGCACAAAGCTGATACAGCAGCAATTCTCTTGCAACCTCCTGTTTTAAAATGTTTGATTGAAAAAGCTAATCATAAACATTGCAAGATGCTGTCATAGCTACACAATAACCCTAACAACAACCGGTAAGTTCAAATTAAGTGCCAAATAGTAATCAGTATGCCTATAACAGCGATTGATGGTTAAAATAAAACTGCGTTAAAAATTTAAAACGCGCTAAGTATTGAAATAAGGTAACAATGCATATATTCTGCTGATTGAATTCCCACAATTCATCACCACCAGCAGTGCCCTCAACTTTCTTATGCTTCACGTTACTATTTCAAACTTACAACACAACCCTTACTCAAATAAAACAGAGTTTAAGTCGCTCTGAATGATAATCATCGATCAAACGCACACCTGTTATATGGAAATGAGCCCAAACAAAACGTTTAAACTCAATCTTGAAAATCACACGACGATTCAGAACGTGATTAGCCCTGCATTCTGAATCCTACCCTCATTAATAAAAATGTCAAAAAACCTGTGTTCAATTAAGCTCCCTCAACTACTTAATTGAAACACATGAAACTATAAAATAATAACCCTTAAAAATAAAACGCATTGCAGCTACCCTTTCTACTGCAATGCGTATTTTTTATATTCAATTATCGTTTTAAACTTACTCTACTGAGTTTAAAACATCTCTTTCTGCTTTTAATTGTTCGATGACGTCTTTCACATCTACGCTAGTTTCTTCAGAAGCACCGCGTTTTCTTACCGCAACTGTACCATTTTCTACTTCGTTATCTCCCACAACAAGTGTATATGGTACTTTTCTTAAGTGTGCTTGACGGATTTTATAACCCATTTTTTCGTCTGAAAGATCTAGATCTACTCTGAAGCCTTCAGCTTTCAATTGACGTTTCAAGTCTTTTACCGCATCTAAATGCAAGTCTGCATTGACAGGAATCACTTCTAATTGTACAGGTGCTAACCATAATGGTAAGTTTCCGCCAAAGTGTTCAAGTAAGATACCGATGAAACGATCGCTTGAACCGTAAATTGCACGGTGGATAACCACTGGACGTTCTTTTTCTCCGTCTTTATTAACGAAAGTTAAATCGAATTTTTCAGGCATTTGGAAATCTAGTTGTACAGTACCACATTGGTGACTACGTCCTAATGCATCTTTGATGTGAATATCAATTTTAGGACCATAGAACGCGCCGTCTTTTTCATTGACTGTATATTCAAAACCATGTTGATTCAATACATTTTCTAATGATTGTTCAGCGAAATCCCAAAGTTCGATTTCACCCATAAAGTCATCTGGACGAGTAGAAAGTTCAATACTGTAATCGAAGCCGAAGACACTATATACTTTATGAATCAAACCTAAGACATCTAAGATTTCTGATTCGATTTGGTCACGACGTACAAAGATATGTGCATCATCTTGGTTGAATGTTCTTACACGGAATAAACCATTTAAAGAACCGCTTAATTCATGACGGTGTACTTGTCCGAACTCAGCCATACGAATTGGTAAATCACGATATGAATGTAAATGATTTTTGTAAATCAACATATGTCCAGGACAGTTCATTGGTTTTAACGCATAAGTTTGTTCATCAACTTCAGTGAAGTACATATTGTCTTGGTAGTGATCCCAGTGTCCACTGTTTTTCCATAAAGTTTCGTCCATGATAAATGGAGTATAGACTTCTTCATAATCCGCTTCGAACTGTAATTGTCTCAACATATTTTGTAATTCTAAACGAATCACTTGTCCGTTATGCGCATAAAATGGCATACCTGGCGCAAATTCTGAGAATGAGAAGATATCTAATTCTTTACCTAAACGACGATGGTTCACTTGTTCATATTTATCAATAAACGCTTGATGGTCTTCTAAGGCTTTCGCATCTGCGAATGCAAAACCAGATACACGTTGTAATGCTTCGTTGTTCACATCACGTAACCAGTTAGTCGCAGATACGGCTTGTAAACTGAAGTGTTTCACTTTAGATAAATTGTGTACTAAAGGTTGGTCGATAACTGCTGCGTAATCTCCATGCACCGCAACTTTCACAGGCTCTGAGGCTTGTTCAATATGATGTTGCATAAAAGCATTTTCATTAAATTGGTCTAATGCGTCTAATTTTGATAATTCACGAACTTCAATTGGATGATTGGCGCTTACTGCTTTTTGAATGTCTTTAGAAACTTTTTCTAAATCCGCTGCTTTCAAGTTTTCTTCAGGTTTGAAGTCTACAAAGAATTGTTCTTTGTTTACACCGAATCCCGCAACTTTTGCGCCATGTTTCTCAAGCACTTCTCCTGCTAAATAACCTAAAGTATAACGAATGGCTTCTAACCCTTTTTCATCTTCATATGTCAAGAATTCAACTTGGCAATCTTCTCCGATGTATTCGTTCAAACCATATAATGTGCCGTCCACATTCGCAACCGCAACTTTTTTCGCAAATGAGCTGCCGATTTGTTGCGCAACTTGGTAAAGTGTTGTGCCTTGTGCCACCTCCAATTTGCGTTGATCTGGTAAAGTAACGATAACTTGTTCTGCCATAATTATTGCCTCCTTAAATTCTAATTGTTAGTTTTATTCAATAAAAAAACTGCACTTATCCTCTGATAACAGGGACGAGTGCAGTTTATGCTCGTGGTACCACCCACATTCGAAACAAGTCATTAAACAAGACTTCAATTGGAGTTGCTCTCCTAGAAGTCTAAACTTGCTTCCTCATTAGAATGGCGTAACATGCCATTAGTCGGTATGCTTTCACATACATCTCAAAAGGAGTAAAACACAGCTTAAGTAATTAGAAAGCTTCCAGCCGATGACTTTCTATCTCTGACTTAATTCCTGTATTTCATATCTTTTTCATCGAATCCGTTTTTAAATTAAGTACATTGTATCGTAACCATTACGATTCTGCAATATATTTTTTATAAGTTCATCATTTTGTAAAACTTGAAAACGTTTTATTCTTTAAATCATTTCCTCATTATTTTATTTAATGGCTTACCTTTTGCGAGTTCATCTACGACCTTGTCTAAATAGCGAATTTCCTGCATTAAAGGTGCTTCAATGTTTTCAACACGAATGCCGCAAATGACACCCGTAATTAACTTGCGGTTCGGATTTAAGTCAGGTGCTTGCGCAAAGAAATCTTCAAACGGTACTCGCTCATCTAATACTTGTTGTAAACCTGCTTCATCATATCCTGTTCACCAAGTGATTACTTCATGCAATTCATCTTTTGTACGCCCTTTTTTCTCAACCTTTGTCACATAATGCGGATAAACACTTGCGAATGCCATATCATAAATTTTATGTCTTGCCACGCATGTCACTCCTCTGCTTGTATTTATTTCTATTATACCCCTTCTTTTGATGGCATGTTGATGCCGTTATCAAACACATCTTTTGGCACAATTTTAGTAAATGCAACTACTATCATGACGAAAACTAATCCTGTAATCAGAAATACAAGCGTGTAATTGAAACCAAGAATAAAGCTGAAGAACATAATACTTAAAGGTTTGGTGAATTGACTGAGCGCAAAGCTGACAGAGAAGACCCTTGCTTTATAACTTTCCTCAATGCGTTTTTGGAAGTAGATTTGAAGTGGAATATTACTGTATTGTGCACTGAAACCTAATACAATATAAACGCCAATCAGCGCTAACACCCCCGATAGATTTCCCATTGCCAGCATCGTAATCAATGCCAACGCAAAGAAAATCATCGCAATCGTGTAGCTCGATCCAATTAAATATAAACGTAAATTTTGTTTAGGCGGGAAAATCGCAAGAATGATACTGCCTAACGCCATGCTGATTGTTAAAGAAGCCTCTATCCATCCAAATGCACTTGAAGATAAATGCATCTTTTGAATGGCTAACATTGAAATACCAATCGGTATTGCATATAAAATAATATTAATTACTGCCAAATAAATCACCATCGTAGCTAAATCCTTTTTAGCCCATATGTAGTGAAAACCTTTTTTGAAATTATTGATGAAAGCTTGGTTCTCTTTTTCCATATGTCTGTTTAAAGGTATAAATGCTATCGTCAACATGGCGAGTGATTCAGTCACTAAAATCACATATCCCATTTGTTCAATAGAAAGGAATCCTACCACAATACCACCGATTACTGGCGCTAAGAATGATGTGGCCATAATTACAATATTCCTTAAAGACACAAAGCGCTCTAATTGCTCCCCTGTTATCTTCGCTAAATTAGATTCAATGATTAAACCTACTGGCACATCAGTCGCAGTAAGCATCATCATTAAAATAACCAGTGCCCATAAATGATTTTGATACCCCACTAAAAACACAGTGATGGATAGCACGCTTAATAATTGCGCAATGAAGATCATCTTTCGATTACTTTTATAATCGGCTAGGTTCCCCATAATTGGACCTAACACAATTTGAACTACAGCCATCATACCTATAACAAAACCGTATAATGCACCATTGCTTGTTTCTCTTAAAATATAAAACGAACAAGCAAAGAAAAAGATTTCCGAACCAAAGGTCGAAACTAAATCGAAAATCAATAATAGAATCCCTTTTTCATGTTGTCACCTCTTGATGTTTGTTGTTTATGCTCTTAAAGAAATGATTGTCACAAATCATGTCTCAATCATGCTTATCAAGACACTTCATATGTGAATGATACAATATTACTTTATTTTTCTAAATATTCAATACACATTATGTAGATATCATATTTTGTTCATAAAAAAGCCTGCTCTAACTTTCCTGTATTGTTAGAGAAGGCTCATTTAAATATTATTTACGCTTCAAACGTTTACGGAAAACTTTGGATACAAATCTAGGTAATCTGCGCATTCTTGCCATACGTTTCCAGTCTGTAATTAAGCGGTAAAACCATTCAAGATTCGTTTTACGGAAGAATAGAGGTGCACGCTTTTTTGTACCGCTATAAATCTCAATGGATCCGCCGACACCCATCAGTAATGTATGTTGAAGGCGATGACGGTGTTGTTTAATCCATTGTTCTTGTTTAGGATAACCCATACCGACAAAAACATAATCTGGATTAAATTTACTTACTTTACGAACCACTTGTTCATCTTTTAAATCAATATAACCGTGATGTGCATCGAAAGTCACATGAGGATATCGATGTTGTAGCTCTTGTTTGGCTTTTGCGACTACAGCTTCAGATGCACCTAATAAGAAGACACGCTGATGATAACGCTCAGCAATTTCTAAACACTTTGCCATAAATTCGATACCTGGCACACGTTCTTTTAACGGGGTACCTAATATTCTGCCTGCTTGAATAATCCCTGATCCATCTGGAATGATATAATCTGCTTCACTGATTAAATCATAATAACTTCGATTATCTAATGCGTAATCTACAATTTCAGGATTTGCAGTCACAACAAACATGTTATCAGTTGTATCTGTTTCTCTAAAATGCATGACCGCTTCTTTCATCTCGTCCATTGTGACGTTATCAAATTGAACAGACAAAATATCTACTTTATTCTGTTTATGCTTATGTTGAATACTCATCGCTTCAAACTCCTAACTTGCACCTCTGATTAATAAAAGTTCATTTCATCTTATTATACACGCCAGTTGAATTGATTGCATTCCTCACTATAAGTGGTAATCTGAATTTATTATGAGAATCAAAGAGGTTAGATACTATGACAAGTGAAAAAGACAAAATGTTGAGCGGCCAGCTCTATGACTCAAGAGACCCTGAATTAGTAAAGGAACGTCATAAAGCACGCCACGCAACAAAAGCAATCAACAATGCCTTTTCTATTAAAGAACGTATGCATTTATTCCGCCAAAGTGTAGGGGCTTGCGGTGAAGAAGTCTTCATTGAGCCAGATATCCACTTTGACTATGGTTATAACATTACAATTGGAGACCATTTCTATGCGAACTTTAATGCGACGATGTTAGATGTCGCAAAAATTACGATTGGCAATCACGTACTCTTAGGTCCGAACGTTCAGTTGATTACCGCAACTCACCCTTTAAATCCTAAAACACGTGCCGCTGGATTAGAGTTAGGCTACCCTATAACAATCGGTAATCATGTTTGGATCGGCGCAGGTGCGATTATTTTGCCAGGTATTACCATTGGCGATAATGTTGTTGTCGGCGCAGGCAGCGTCGTCACTAAAGATGTACCCGCAAATCAAGTTGTCGCAGGTAATCCAGCACGTTACATCAAAGATGTACCGAATGATTAAAATAGGTCCGAAGACGCAAGACGTAAATGCTAAAAATTTATACAATGAAGATAAATCATAAGTTGAGGTCATGTATCTCAACTTTTTCTAATTCAAGAAGAGGTTAAATTATGCAGTTGATTAAAGATATTCTGAGCACTTCTATGACGCTCCATTTATATTGGGTGGTATTAATCGCCATTGCTTATCTATTCGTGCATCGCAATCGTCATAAACCAAGTTTTGCGATTCTAGACATTATATTAAATTACATTCCGGTACTCACACATGAATTCGGTCATATTCTATTTAACAAAATCAGTGGCGGTCATACCGAGGATTTAGTGATTGTTACTTCTCCTAGAGAACGTATACAGACCTCGCGACAAGGCTTTGCGGTCACCAGAGCTAGAAGTAGAGTGACGATGATAATTACGACACTTGGCGGTTATGTGATGCCTCCGTTGATGTTGGCAGTCGGACTCTTTGCAGGTTATTATCATTATCCTTCACTCTTCGTATTCAGCTATCTAGGTATCTTTATTTATTTTGTGCTGATTACTTCTAGAAAAGGTATCCCTATTTTACTCACGCTCTTACTAGGAGTCATGATTTATGGTTTAATTCAAAACGGTCAACCTGAATTCATTGTCATTATCTTATCATTGATTTACCACTTTATTTTAGGTGTGCTGTTCGGAGAGTTGCTACAATCGACTTGGACGATTATTACTTTGACTTTTACGAAACATGTTATCGACTGGGATGGTTTAGCTTTACGTCAATTAACCGGCATCCCTGTCGTAATTTTCAGTTTGTTATGGATTGCCTTTAACGTTTATATCGTGTACGCTATTATCACTATTCTACTTTTACAGAATTAAGGTGATAAAAATGGTAAAGCTTCGTCCAGCAACACAAGTCGATTTATCTTTATTTACAAAAGTTTATAATCAAGCCATCGCTGCACGTAACATCACAGCAGATATTGATGAAATGACAGAACAAGAAATGGCACACGTCTTTGATAAACACGATGCCATGCGTCCATTGTTTACAGTATACGATGAAGAAATGCGCCCAATTGGTTTTGCGAGTCTGAATTACTTTTACGGCAGACCTGCTTATGATGAAACTGCAGAAGTCAGTATCTATTTGGATCAACAGATTAGTGGGAAAGGTATTGGTACTAAAGTGATGCAACGTCTAGAACAAGAAGCCAAAGCGTTAGGGATTCGCTTCTTAACTGGCTATGTTTTCGCACAAAACATACCATGTAATAAATTATTTGAAAAACAAGGCTACGTTCTTTGGGGAGAAATGCCGCAAATCGCACACATCGATAATCAACGCTTAGACTTAAATATTTGGGGCAAACAAATTTAATAGAGATGAATAGATGAACAAAAGAAGCTTTGCGACACCGCAAAGCTTCTTTTGTTATTTCATATCATAAGTCTTACCTTTTCACAATATGCCAATCTTAACTCTATTTTAGTTATACGTCCGCTAATTCCCCAAAAATATGTGCCGCGTTTTCATAACTTAAAATAATTAATGGGTCATCCCCTTTTTGAATAGCAATAACTTCGTTAGTATCATCACGAGATATCACCGTCACCGCATCCCCGATTGAAATAAATTTACTAGAAAGATAAATTAATAATTTCGTACGGTCTCGTACACGACGAATCACGATTTGATCTCCTGCTTGGAATGTTTTTAAGGATTCATTGTAAATTTCTTCAAATTTACCATCTCTTGGGATGATACCACCATGTGGGCATGTCGTCGGATAATTCAACAATGAGTCTAAACGTTCGACAAACAAATCAGACACTCTATGTTCAAGCACTTCTGCTTCTTGGTGCACTTCTTCCCAGTTGTATTTCAATATCTCGATTAAGAAAAGTTCTAATAAGCGATGACGCTTAATAATTTCTAATGTATGGTTGAAACCTTCTTCGGATAATTTGACACCCTTATAAGGTTTGGTAGTTACATAGCCCGCTTTTTCTAAACGATTGACCATCTCACTCACGGATGGGGGTTTAATATTTAAGTATTGAGAAAGTTTTTTATTTGTAACGAATGAAGTTGCGCCGCCATTATTCAAAATCGCTTTGAGGTAATCTTCTTTTTCTTCCGTTAACATCTTGTCACCGTTCCTTCCATCCAGATTCACTTTATTGTATCACGAAAAGACTTGACACGCGAAAATTCATGTCTTATGATGAAATAAATTAGGTTACCCTAAAAATTCTTTTAGGAGGTGTGATATTGTTAGAAATTGAGAATTTGGATTTGTATTTAGGCAATAAGCATGTCTTGCGAAACATCAACTTGTCTATTCCTGTTCACGGTGAAATCATCGGTATTATGGGTCCGAACGGTGCAGGAAAATCCTCATTAATCAAAGCGTTAATCGGAGAGTTTAAATCACAAGGTGTCCAATTGTTGAACAATCAACCAGTCGAATCACAACTTAAGAACATCACATACATACCGCAAAAAGCCTACTTAGATTTAGATTTTCCAATTGATGTTGAAAACGTCGTACTATCAGGCGCTTATAAAGAGATTGGGTGGTTTAAACGCCCTTCTGCACAAATTAAACAACGCTTAACTCAATTATTAGAAGAAATGGAATTAACACATTTACGTAAACGCCAAATTTCTCAATTAAGCGGTGGACAGCTGCAACGTGTATTAGTTGCACGCGCCTTGATGTCGACGAGCGAACTTTACTTATTAGACGAACCTTTTGTAGGAATTGATTTTACGAGTGAACAATTAATTATGCGTAAAATAGAAGGCTTAAAGGCCGAAGGCAAATTAATTTTAATCGTGCATCATGATCTATCAAAAGCAACTACTTATTTCGATCGTGTCATTCTGCTCAATCAAACTTTACGTTATTTCGGACCAAGCGAAGAAGCAATGACCACAGAACGATTAAACGAGACATTCATGAATCAACCACAGCGCCATTAAAGAATTAGAAAGAGAGTCAAATTTATGTACGAATTTATACAACAACTCACACAATATCAATTTTTAAACCGCGCTCTGATTATTTCCATTTGTGTCGGCATTGTGTGCGGAACAGTCGGCAGCCTGATTGTTTTAAGAGGGTTGTCACTCATGGGTGATGCGATGAGCCATGCTGTATTGCCAGGGGTTGCACTATCATTCCTCTTCAAAATTCCGATGTTTGTCGGAGCTTTAGTTACTGGAATGCTAGCCAGTCTATTCATCGGTTTTATTTCTGAACGAAGTAAAACCAAACAAGACGCAGCCATCGGCATCAGCTTCACAGCATTCTTAGCTACCGGAGTTATTATTATCAGCTTGATCAATAGTACGACGAACTTGTATCATATTCTATTCGGTAATTTGCTAGCGATTACCAATAGTGCATACTGGTCGACGATTGTGGTCAGCATAATAGTACTCTTGCTTATCATCATTTTTTACCGCCCATTAATGATTTCTACTTTCGATCCAACCTTTAGTAGAATGAGCGGTTTAAACACAACAGCCATCCACTACTTTGTGATGCTGCTCTTGTCACTTGTGACAGTTGCAAGCATTCAAACTGTGGGTATTATACTCGTTGTTGCACTGTTGATTACACCCGCTTCAGCAGCTTTTCTCATCACCAAGAAATTATGGTCTATGATGATTGTAGCCAGTCTGATCAGTGTAATCAGTTCAATAATCGGTATGTATTTCAGCTACATTTATAACATCCCTAGTGGTGCAACAATTGTCTTGTGTGCGTTTGCTATTTATGTCGGTACATTTATCTATTCTAAATTGACTCTCAAAATCAAAAAAGGAGTTACATCATGAAAAAATTAGTACCATTATTAGCTATCATGTTATTACTGTTAGCAGCATGCGGCGGAGGCAAAGATTCAAACTCAACAGCCTCTGATAATCATAAACTTAAAATCGTCACAACCAATTCAATACTATATGACATGGCCGACAACGTAGTCGGGGACCATGCGGATATACATAGCATAGTTCCTATCGGCCAAGATCCTCATGAATATGAGGTCAAACCTAAAGACATCAAAGCCTTAACAGACGCAGATATCATCCTTTATAACGGATTGAATCTGGAGACAGGTAATGGTTGGTTTAAAAATGCTTTAGACCAAGCTGGCAAAACAACTAAAGATGATAGTGTCGTACGCGTTTCTAAAGATGTAAAACCAATTTACCTGAACGGTGCTGAAGGCGATGAGACAAAACAAGATCCTCACGCTTGGTTAAGTCTAGAGAACGGCATCAAATATGTAAAAACAATTCAGCAAGCTGCAATCAATCATGATAAAGCACACAAAGCAGACTACGAAAAACGAGGTGATGCTTATATCAACAAGCTTGAAAAGTTAAATAAAGACAGTCACGACAAGTTCGATGACATTCCTAAAGATCAACGCGCTATGATCACAAGTGAAGGCGCATTTAAATATTTCTCAAAACAATATAGCATCACTCCCGGCTATATTTGGGAAATTAACACTGAAAAACAAGGAACACCTGAACAAATGAAACAAGCAATTAAATTCGTTAAAGATCACAACTTGAAAAATCTATTAGTCGAAACAAGTGTCGATCATAAAAGCATGAAGAGCTTGAGTGAAGAAACAGGCGTTCCAATTTCAGGAGAAGTCTACACAGACTCTATTGGCAAAAAAGGCAGTAAAGGAGATTCCTACTACAAAATGATGGAATCTAACATTGAAACCGTTCATCAAAGCATGAAGTAAACAATTTATCCTTTCAATTAGCGGAAAAAGACCTCCTAGTATGTCCATTCCATTTCCGCTAATCCATAAATAATCTATCCTAAACATAAATAAGCTGTGGTCTTTCCTCCCACTGGACCACACACCACTTTAAGAAAATCGGGCTCTTTGTCAAATTCGGTTGATATATAAAAA
>NZ_KV837148.1:0-365 GCF_001838465.1 Staphylococcus sp. HMSC061G12 | reverse complement strand
TAGCACACTATGCTAATCACTTTTTCAAATCAGATAAATTAGGACACTCTTAAATTTGAAGTTAAACAATTAATCTTTCCATTTTCAAAGTAATTCTTTCGTTGTTGTAAAAGTTGATATATTCTTTTATTTGTTTACGTGCTGTTCTTAAGTCCTTGAATTTATAATGTTTATTGCCACGATAGATTTCCGATTTCATAATTCCCCAGAATGATTCCATTGGACTATTATCAATACATCTTCCTACTCGTGACATGCTTTGAATAACGCCATGCTCATCGAGCATGGATTTAAAATGCTTACTTGTGTATTGGTAGCCTCTATCACTATGTAATATTAAACCACTTACATCTTTCGCTTTTTTT
>NZ_KV837147.1:0-79211 GCF_001838465.1 Staphylococcus sp. HMSC061G12 | reverse complement strand
TTTTATTTTGGACTGTATTTATGTCCCAGCCCCTAAATCTATATCTATTAAAGTTCTAGATAAACATCATTGATTTCTTCCGCAAGTGGTTCATTAATTTGTGCATATTCTTCTAAGAAATCCATTGCTCCATGCTTCTCAATGTATTCATCTTTCTTAACTGTCTCTTCATCATTTTTATCATGATATTTAAGCAAGTAAGCAGCTGCTTGAACTAAACCTTGATGTTCTAAGTCTTTATCATAAAGATAAGCAAGTGGCTTAATTATACGATCTTTAGGACTAATTTTACGTAAAGTACCTCTACCAACTCTTGTTACATCATCTGAAAGATATGGATTTTTGAAACGATTGATTATTTTTTCTACATAAGCTCGTTGTTCATCTTGAGAGAATCCAAATACTTCAGTAATATATTGGCTTGTTTCACTCAATACTTGACGTAGGCCTTCTTCAATATTACGGTCTTCTACAGCTTCTAGTACTGTTTGATAGCCATGATATTGACCGGCATAAGCTAAATAAGCGTGACCAGTATTAACTGTCATTAATTTACGTTCAATATATGGTGTTAAATCGTCAACATATTTAATGTGTTCTAACTCTTTACCATACCAAGCATCTTTTTCAACAACCCATTCAAAGAAAGGTTCAACTAACACATCTAAAATATTATCTTGTGTTTGTTTTGGAACAATACGATCCACTGCTGAATTAGCGAAATGAATTTCATCTGATAGAGGACCTGTAATTGAAAGTACTGCAGATTTTAATGTATCTGTTGCCATAATTGCATTTTCACAGGCAACTACATTTACAGATTTTGTTCTTTCTTGAAGTGCAGGTGCAATGGATTTTGCGATAATCGGTAACAGATTAACACCTACAGCTGTAGTAATAATATCCGCTTCTAATAAGGCATCATGTAATTTTTGTGGATTATCTTTTGAGTTAATTGCATCAACGCCATTAATTGTCGTAGTTGTTTTATCTTCGTCTGCAAGAATAACTTGGTATGCTTGGTCTTGATTTAATGCATCTACAATCTCAGCGTTAACATCTGAGAAAGTGACATCTACATTGTTTTCAGATAAGATTTGGCCGATAAATCCTCGACCAATATTACCTGCACCAAAATGTACTGCTTTCATTATGCATCAGCCTCCTCAAAGACAGCTTTAATTTCTTCAGCACTTTGTGCATTTAAAATACGTTCAACATTTTCTTCTTCGCTGAAAGTAATTGCGATTTTAGATAATAAATCTAAATGCTCGCCATCTTTACCGGCAATACCAACGATGACTTTAGCAGTTTCGTCTCCCCATTGAACACCGTCAGGTACTTGTAGTAATGTAAGTCCTGATTGCAATACTGCATTTTTTGCTTCTTCTGTACCATGAGGAATCGCTAAACCATTACCCATGTAAGTAGAAACAACTTCTTCTCTATCTTTCATCGCTTGAATATAAGAATCAGTTACAGCACCAGCGTCTATTAAAGCTTGTCCAGCTTTTTCAATAGCTTCTTCTTGGTTCTTGAAAGATTGATTTAAAAAGATATTTTCATTACTGAATAGTTCTGACATAAATAATCACTCCGTTAATAAAATTTGTTTTGTTTCTCTAATAAAAGCCTTCTTCATCTCATCTATAATTTCGTTAGGATTTTGCATTAATTCATCAATTCGATGTAAATTACATGTAATTACTTCTGAAATGGCACTAACGATAGGTGAGGATGGGTTATCTTCTGGTAAAAACATGCTGATTAAATAATTGATGGTATGTTCTTGATTTTGTTCAACGATAGTTAATGGTTGTTTTAACCTTGTAATCAATACCATTGGCTTTACAATCAGCGCATGTTTTAGATGTGGTAGTCCTATAGGATAGGGAGCTAATGTAATGCTTCTATCCTCTGCATATGTTTTTAATACTTGTTTAAATTGTGATTTGCTTAGAATACTTTTATGTTTAGCTAATCGTTTCGCTAAATAATCTTGCCAATTTGTGATTGTTGCATCTTCAACATAAATATTTTCAATCACATCCAAATACCTTTGAATGGTCTCAATAATCTGATCCTGATTTAAAGATGAAATCTTGCTTGATGAACTAGAAGTCACTCTGTTTTCGTTTGCTTGTGTGTTCAAGTAGTTAGAAACATATTTGATATCTGCATCCGGTAATAATGGATTGACTTGAATATAATGTTCATTAATATCTAATGCTAAAGTAGAAATAATACCATCATAAGCATTGAGATTTAATTGTTTTAAATCACTTAATGATGCTTGCTTAGTTTGTGTAATTTCTGGAAAAGTTTGTTGTAAGCGTGTGGCTAGCACACGACTGGTACCTATACCAGAACTACATACAACTAACACATGATAATCTGGTAGACTATTAGCTTTTAGTGAACCCCCAAAATGCAAAACAACAAAAGTAATTTCACTATCTGGAAAGTAAAGCTCAGGCCAAATCTTCGATAAACTATTTGAGACACTGTTATAAAGTTTTGGATATTTATTTTTAATCATCTCTGTCAGAGGATTATGTGTTTCAATATTAGCGTTTAAACGGTTCATCGCAGGTATTAAATGTAATTTTAACCCCGCAGCTAAATTCGATTTATTTACAAATGAATATTGAGAACTTTCTTCTACCAGGTGAATCAATTGTTGGATTTTGTAATTGTTATCTAACAGTTCTTCAGATTGATAGTCTTCGTGTTTTCTTTTAGCACCGCGTAAATGTATCGTAATAAAAGTGATTTCTGCTTTGTTGAAAGTTACGTCATAAATGTGTGATAGTTGTTTAGTTAATGAGGAAGCAATGTTATATTCCTCTGTATCTTTGACTGATTGATAAATCGTTTCGTCAATAGAAACATTTTCACCGTGTTTAATGCGGTCAATGCTCAATACAATATGAACAGTCAGCGTTAAATAACTCGCTTCTGTCAATGTATAGGGTAGAGCACTAAGGTAATCCATTAATACACGCTCAACTTGGAAAATATGATCAAGTTCTACCATTGAAAGTTGAGAAGTGTTTAATGATTGATATACAAAGTGATTTTCTATGACCGAATAAACACTGGTGCTATTTAAATTTTCAACCATAAGATGACTCAACATCTCGCGTTTCTTTGCTTCTGAACCATTTAAGCTGACACCAGCACCTCGTCGTCGTTCTAATTCGAGTTGGTATTCTGATGCATCTTGTTCTAATTCATCGAGCAACTTTGTCAACGTAGTCTGAGCAACACCAATTTCATGTGCTAAACTATATTGCTTTATAGGTTCTCTACTTTGTATCAATGCATATAAAATAATGGTTTTTTGTTCAGCAGTTGTCAGGTCTAAAGCAGCAATGTTGCTAAGCTCTGTTTGGAGTTTAACAATTGCTGCTTGTGAACCTTCTAACTGGATACCTTTATTGGGAATTCTATCGATTTGTAAATTTAGTTCAGACAAATCTTGTTCTAAAATTTTAAGTTCACGGTGTATCGTACGTGATGAAACGGCGAGTTGTTGTGCAATATCATAAATAGTCATATATTGGCCGTGCGATTTAATGAGTAACTCTAAGATTGCTTTTTCTCTGTTGCTTAACAACATAGGCCTCACCTGCATTCCTTTTTAAAGAAGTTCTAATCTATTGTTGGTCTTCTTTAAGGTTATTAATCAATTCTTCATATTTAGGCGAGTTCAAGAAATTATCCACCGAAATATGAACAGCATCGGGTGCTTGTTTGATAGCACGGTCTGTCAATTTATTTTGCGTAATTACAAGTTGTGCATCACTTGGTAATTGGTTGATCGCTGTGTTAGTGACCTTGATATGATCAAGACCAGCTTTCTTGAACTTGTTTCTTAACATGCTGGCGCCCATAGCACTAGAACCCATACCTGCATCACATGCGAAAATAACATGATTAATATTGTCATAGTTATGAGCATCAACATCTTCAGTGTTGTATTGTTCAGTCAAGTCTTCTTGGCTGTTTGTTGCTGAAGCAGTTGTAGTTGAACCATTTTGGTCTTCTTTCAAGTTATTAATCAATTCTTCATATTTAGGCGAGTTCAAGAAGTTCTCTACTGAAATATGAATCGCATCAGGTACTTGCTTGATAGCGCGATCTGTTAATTTTTTCTGAGTAATAACAAGCTCTGCATCGCTTGGTAATTGATTAATCGCTGTGTTAGTCACTTCAATGTTTTCAAGTCCAGCTTTCTTGAACTTGTTTTTTAACATGCTGGCACCCATAGCACTAGAACCCATGCCTGCGTCACAAGCAAAAATGACATGTTGAACATTATTGTAATTGTGTGCGTCGACATCTTCAGTGTTGTATTTGTCTAAAAGGGCATCACCATCAACTTGTGAAGTTGAAGCGGCTTGTGTCTGCTCATTAGATTTGCTTTCTGTATTACTACTTAATTTAGATGCAACACTTGATTTTTTACCTTTAGTAGCTTCCATTTTAGCTGTAGCGTCTGCAAGATCTTGTTTAGGGTCTTTCGTAAATTTCAAGATTAAAGCAGAAACCACGAATGAAACAAGTGCTGCTAAAAGTACACCAATAATCATGCTTAAGAATTCACCTTTAGGTGCGTTGATAATATAAACAATGATTGATCCTGGTGAAGCAGGTGTTTTAAATCCAAAGTCTAATAATGAATAAGTTGCTACACCTGTCATACCGCCTAAAATAACTGCTACGAATAAGAAAGGTCTCATCAATACGTATGGGAAGTAAATTTCATGAATCCCACCAAAGAATTGAATGATACCAGCACCATAAGATGTTGCTTTGGCAGTACCTTTACCAAAAATCATGTATGCGAGAAGGACACCAATACCTGGTCCAGGGTTAGATTCAATTGTATATAAAATAGATTGACCTACATGTGAAGCTTGGTCTGCACCAAGTGGTGTGAAGACACCATGGTTGATTGCGTTATTTAAGAACACAATTTTTGCTGGTTCAACAATAATGCTGACTAACGGTAATAAATGTGCATGTACTAATGCTTCTACACCAACAGATAAAAGATGCATAATTAACTTCATAATAGGTGCTAAAATCTTAAAACCGAAAATAGTCATGATGAAACCTAAAATACCAGCAGAGAAATTATTGAATAACATCTCGAATCCTTGTGGTGTTCTAGGTTGGATGAATTCATCTGTTTTCTTCATAAGCCAACCAACAAGCGGCCCCATAATCATTGCGCCGAGTAACATTGGTGTATCAGGCAGTGCAACAATAACCCCCATCGTTGCAGTAGCTGCGATAATACCACCGCGTAAATCATGAATCAGACGTCCACCGCTGAAAGCAATTAGTAATGGAATCAGATAAGTAATCATTGGTCCTGCTAATTCAGCTAAATCTTTGTTAGGTAACCAACCATTATCAATGAAGATCGCTGCAATAAAGCCCCACGCGATAAATGCACCGATATTTGGCATAATCATACTGCTCAGAAATGAGCCGAATGCTTGGACCTTACGTCCAATCCCTTTATTTTCCTGTGAATTTGACATTGTCATCCACCTCTCTTAATAACTTTGATATAGCTCAATTTTAAGACTGACATGGATGCGGTTACAATCTAATCTAAATGGTACTTTGTCACAGAGATAATGACATTTATAAAATAGCCTATATATAATAGTAGAAACATAATTTGAAATAGAAAAAATTGCGGTTAGCAAAAAACTTTAGAGTGTAAGCGGATACAGGTTGTGAAAATAGTTGCATTTATAAAATCACTCATTGTAAAATACTTATATTACGTGTAAAAGGGGGATAGACAGGTTAAACCATAATTATAGCGCCCGTACAATGACAAGCTGGAATTTGCGTAGATTTATATCTTAAAGCAGAAGATGTAATAGCAAACATAGCTTTAAATTGTCGACGAGGAAGACAGTGATCGGATTATCGGCGGATGCTGTCTCGGATAAGGTCAGTCGTAAGTTTACAAGGTAAAACATTGAGGTGACTCGATGCACAAAGTTTGTAAACAGACCCAAGTTTATATTTTTGAACGGTACTCACACAAGGGGATTAGTACGTCTATTTTGTAGAGTTCAAGTGAGAAGGGACTCTATAAAGTAAATTTAGGCGGCATCAATTTATATTCGATACAAAAAAATTTAATATGAAACTGAAAGATTCCCCCGTGAAAAGGGTAACCGTTAGGAATGAAGAATACGGAGGAATTGAATTATGTGTGGAATTGTAGGATATATCGGATATGATAATGCGAAAGAAGTATTGTTAAAAGGCTTAGAGAAATTAGAGTACAGAGGTTATGACTCTGCAGGAATTGCACTTGTGAATGATGAAGGTACGACAGTATTTAAAGAAAAAGGTCGTATTGCAGATTTAAGAAATGTAGCTGACAACAGTGATGTAGATGGAACAGTAGGAATTGGTCATACACGTTGGGCGACACATGGTGTGCCGAACTATGAAAACTCTCATCCGCATCAATCAGCATCTAAACGCTTTACTTTAGTTCACAATGGTGTGATTGAAAACTATGAAGAATTACGTGATCAGTACGTATCAGATGTGAATTTCTTATCTGAAACAGATACTGAAGTTATCGTACAATTAGTAGAACATTTCTCAAATGAAGGCTTATCTACTGAAGAAGCTTTCACTAAAGTTGTTAAATTACTACATGGTTCTTATGCCTTAGCATTATTAGACGAAGAAGACCACGATACAATCTACGTGGCGAAAAATAAATCACCATTATTAATCGGTGTTGGTGAAAAATTCAACGTTGTTGCATCAGATGCTTTAGCAATGTTGCAAGTAACAAATGAATATAAAGAAATTCACGATCATGAAATTGTTATTGTTAAACGCGATTCAGTTGAAATCAAAGATTTAGATGGCAATGTACAAGATCGTGAAACGTACACTGCTGAAATCGATGCGGCTGATGCTGAAAAAGGTGTTTATGATCATTACATGTTAAAAGAAATTCATGAACAACCTGCAGTTATGCGCCGTATTATTCAAGAATATCAAGATGACAACGGCGACTTGAAAATGGACAATGCGATTATCGATGAAGTCGCACAAGCTGACCGTATTTATATTATCGCAGCAGGTACAAGTTATCATGCAGGTTTAGTAGGTAAAGAATTTATCGAAAAATGGGCAGGTGTCCCAACAGAAGTACATGTCGCTTCTGAATTCGTATATAACACACCATTATTATCTAAAAAACCATTATTCATCTATATTTCACAATCAGGTGAAACAGCAGACAGCCGTGCTGTATTAGTTGAAATGAAAAAACGTGGTCATAAAGCATTAACAGTAACAAACGTACCTGGTTCAACACTTTCACGTGAAGCGGACCATACATTATTACTACATGCTGGACCAGAAATCGCTGTAGCTTCTACAAAAGCTTATACAGCACAAATTGCAGTACTTGCTATCTTGTCTCAAATTGTAGCTAAACGTCATGGACAAGAAGAAACTGTAGACTTATTACAAGAACTTGCGAAAGTCGCAAATGCGATGGAAGCAATTGTAGACGATGCTGAATACATGGAACAAATTGCGAAAGATTTCTTAGCAACAACTCGTAATGCCTTCTTTATCGGTCGTACAATTGACTATAATGTCAGCTTAGAAGGTGCATTAAAATTAAAAGAAATTTCATATATTCAAGCAGAAGGATTTGCTGGCGGAGAATTAAAACACGGTACAATTGCTTTAATTGAAGATCAAACACCAGTGATTGCTTTAGCAACACAAGAGAATGTTAATCTATCAATTCGCGGTAACGTAAAAGAAGTTGCTGCACGTGGTGCGCATACTTGCATTATCTCAATGGATGGATTAAACAAAGCAGGGGACACTTATGTCATTCCTCAAGTAAATGAATTGTTAACACCACTTGTATCTGTGGTTCCATTACAATTGATTGCATACTATGCAGCATTACACCGTGATTTAGATGTGGATAAACCACGTAACTTAGCAAAATCAGTCACAGTAGAATAATTGATTATTAACGAAACTGTCATTCTCTTTGTAGAGTGGCAGTTTTTTTATTTGAAGAAAGTTGCGAAAACAGTCTGAAAATGCCATAATCAAGGCGATAACAACAACTTGGAGGAAAAGTAATGGATAATGTAAAAGCGATATTCTTAGATATGGATGGAACGATTTTACAAGAAAATAATAGAGTATCAGATAAAACAACAGAAACAATCAAACAATTACGTCAAAATGGATACAAAGTCTTTATTGCGACAGGACGTTCATTTGATGAAATTGAACATTTAACACCTGAAAACTTTGAAATTGATGGTGTTATCTCATCTAACGGTACAAGAGGAGACGCAGAGGGTGTCACTATTTTTGAACATAGTCTGACATATGAAGCAGTAACTGAAATTGTAGAAAGTGCGAAAGCACAACATATTTATTATGAAGTCTTTCCATTTAGCGGTAAGCGTATGATTTTAAAAGAAGACCGTGAATGGATTGAAGCAACTTGTGCAGGCGATACACCACCGAATAATGTAGGTATCAGTGAATGGAATTCTCGTAAGCATGCTTTAAATGGCAACGTGAACTGGGTAGATACATTACCGCAAATGCAATTTTCTAAAATTTATATGTTCACACCAGATTTAGAGAAAATCACGAAATTCAGAGAACATTTAATTGATGAACAGAAACAACTAGAAATCACAGTTTCCAACTCATCACGTTTTAATGCAGAAACAATGGCAGAAGGTATCGATAAAGGAACAGGTATTAAAGAAATGATTGAACACTTTAATATTCCTCAATCAGATACACTTGTAATTGGTGACAGTGATAACGACCGTTCTATGTTCGCATTCGGTCATTATACAGTCGCAATGAAAAATGCACGTCCTGAAATTCAAGCACTGACAAAAGACGTCACTTCTTATACAAATGATGAAGATGGTGCAGCACGTTATTTAGAATCTAATCTTTTGAATCAATAAATAGAAAAAGCGTATGAAGGAGCTGTTGTAATTCCTTCATACGCTTTCTTATTGCTTATTTTTTAAATTCATCAGAACGTTCATCAATCTCTTTATTCTTTGATTGTAAGTGATCAAAAGTTGTATCTTGATAAACTTCTTTATCACTTTCTTTTGCAGTTTCTTTCGTTTCTGTTTCTTTAACAGGAGCTGTTGTTTCTTCTTGTTCTTTTTGTTCTGCTTTTGCTTGTTGTTTACGTTGTTGACGAGAAGGTGCACGGTGAGGTACAACCCCATCAGTCACTGTACTGAAGAATGCGATAATCGCATTAACGTTTAAGTAATAAACGACAATTCGTACGATGATAATAATGACTAGTAAAACAACTGTTAAAACGCCTGCCACATTTTGTGAAATACTTCTTGTAGAGAATGCGACAAGTTGAGAAACAGGTGTTTCTAGAATAATAACAATTAAATCTAATACTACAAGTCCAAGTAATAGTTTGAACCATGAATGATGACCATTTTTCATAGATTTAAATGCGTGTTTAACATCTTGGAATGCACCGGCCTGACGGTCTTTAAAGTATGCGACTGTATATGCAATCATGATGTATGTGAATGTCCAAATAAAGAATGATAATACAATCGCTAAAATAGTTAGCGCGATCAATTGAACAGCGATGTATACACCGACATGTTCCATAAAGTAACTTTGTCCGCTTCTCAACAACGCTCCGATACCTAAACTGAACAATTGAGTCAGTAAGTAACGAATCAGACTCAGTATCGCGATAAAGAGTAAAGTAAACAATGCCAATTTAACAGCTCTTAAATAGCTGCCTTTTTTAAATGCTTCTAAAGCATCAAGCAAGCTGACTTTTTCTTTATGGATACCTTTATAAATAATATTGATGGCACCTGCAGCCAGGTGATATCCAGCAAAAATAAAGAAAGCTAATGGTATGATAAGACTGATAATCACCGGTAATAAAATTTGCGGTGACATAGATTGATACATCATCGCCATAATAAACATCGAGATGCTTTGTGTTAACGGCTGTAATGTCAATCCAGTCAGTAATAGAAAGACAATAAATGTTAGAATACTAAAAAGAGCTATTTTAACATTTTGCGGTTTTGCGTTTTGTATTGCATGTTTATGAAATTTAAACAATGGCTTAGCACTCCTTTGATATGATATAAACACAATATCAAAAAAATGCTTGGTTTCAAATTAAAAAATCAAGATTATAAGCAAAATGTAATGTTTTGTTTCATTATAAACTTTAATGAGGGTGATAGTATGAAATTTGCAGTATTTACAGATGTCCACGGAAACATGGATGCATTGGCTACAGTCTTAAGAGACATTGATAGAAGAGGGGATATTGATCATATTTACAATTTAGGAGATATTATTGGAATCGGTCATAATACGAATGAAGTTTTAGGTATGGTCACTTCACGCGATGATATTACATCAATTGCAGGCAACCATGACGAAGCAATTATGTCAGTCATCAATCAAACACCATATCCAGAAGATTTAAAAGATAAGTTTTACGAACATCATCATTGGATTGCTGAACATTTAAATCCACAGTATTACGAGTATTTAAAACAATTACCGAGAACGTTTAACTTAGAAGTGGCCGGCCAAAAAGTATTAGGTATTCATTATGAAATTGAAAATATGATGTTAGAACAACCTATAGATAAAGTGCCGTTCAGTCCAATTGTTGAACCGACAGCATCGCATATGGCACATCTATTTAAAGATAAAGAAGCGGATTTGATTCTATTCGGTCATAATCATACGTTGCATCATTTTATTTATGAAGATGTTGCTTACTTTAATCCAGGTTCAGTAGGATTGAATCGTGCACCTTATACAGTATATGGTATTGTGACTATTACACCTGAACAATTCAATATCGAACATGTCAGAGTAGCTTATGATAATACACGTTTCATTGATGGCTTCGAACAAAAAGATGTGCCAGGCCAACAATTGATATTTGATAAATTTATTCAATAGAGAACGCTTATTAACAACAGACCAAAAAACGACGTTTCAGTGATTGCTGAGACGTCGTTTTTTAATATCATATAAATATTCATTTGAATGTTTTAGGGTGTCACGACATGTGAACATAATGTTTCGCGACTATGTTCATTTTGGTCAGACTCTAATTGAATCGTCATATGATGCACATTAAGTTCGTTTAATTGATGTTCAATACGTTTAAGCAATGCCTCGCACTCTTTGATAGATAATGTATCACTTACGACTGCATGACAACTGAATGCATTTAAATCATTAGAAATCGTCCAAATATGACAGTCATGCACATTTTGGATTTCTGTTTCAGCACGTACCGTTTCAACCACTTGATCAATATCGATATCTTTGGGTGTACCTTCCATCAAGATATTAAGTGAATCTTTGATTAAACCGTAACTACTTTTAAGGAGTAATAAAGACACCAACATACTTGCAATAGGATCAGCGATAGTAAAATGGAAAGCCCAAATTAAGAATGCAGCAACAATCGCACCTAATGAACCAAGTAAATCACCTAAGACATGTAAGAATGCGCCGCGCATATTAATATTATGTTCCGTATCTCCGCCACGCAACATAATCCAAGCCACTACAATGTTGACCACTAAACCAATGACACTGATGATAAACATTTCAGTAGAAAGGACTTCAGGAGGTGCTGCAAATCTTCGAATGGCTTCAATCATAATACCGATACTGATAACGAGTAATAAGACACCATTAAATAAAGCAGCTAAGATTTCAAAACGTTTATAACCAAAGGTCATGTTCATGGTCGCATGACGTTCAGCATATTTAAATGCGAATAATGCTAAGCCAAGAGAAAAGGCATCACTAAGCATATGTACACCATCTGATAGCAAGGCTAAACTGTTCGCAAAGAATCCTCCGATTAATTCAACGACCATAAAGGATGCGATAATAATAAAAGAAAAAGCTAAAACACGTTTGTTGTCGGTATGCACATGATGATGGTGGTGATGATGTGCATGTTCATGAGAATGATTCATAATAAAACTTCCTTTCTAATCAACCGGGTGCTCTGCATGATGGATGGCTTGTGAAAGCAGTGTAACTACGTGTTGATCATCAAGCATATAAATTTTAGATTGACCTTGTCGTTGATCTTTAACTAATTCAGCATGACGCAGTACCTTTAATTGATGCGACACATTTGACTGCGAAAGTTTGAGCGTATGGCTGATGTGACCTACACTGCAAGGTCCTTGTTCAAGTAAATGCATAATTCGGATACGGTTGGGTTCACTTAAGGCTTTGAAAATCTCCGTCACTTGTGCGAGTGTACGGCCGCTTAATTCTTGATGTGACATTACTTTCACTCCTCTTATTAATATATGAACATGTATTCATATATAATGTACATCGATTGTATGTATAAGTCAATATCAGAAAACAATGTCTGTTTTGGGTTAACAAATGAAGGGAACAGTCATAGCATATAACTAATAAAAAGAGTTAAAACAGATAAGGAGTGAAGTCATTGAGTATTTTATTCTTAGGTGCCAATGGTGGTGTTGGCCATTATGCAGTAAAACAATTAAAAGAAGCAAACCAAGATGTAACAGCAGCTTATCGTAAAGAAGAACAAGTGAGTAAAGTAAAAGAAGAAGGTTATCAAGCAGAACTTGTAGATGTTGAAAATGATACGATTGATGACCTTACGAAGAAATTCAAAGGCTTTGAACAAGTGGTCTTTTCTGTTGGTTCAGGTGGCAGTACTGGTGCAGATAAAACAATCATTGTTGATTTAGATGGTGCAGTTAAAGCTATTGAAGCAAGTAAACAAGCAGGCGTGAAACACTTTGTGATGGTTTCTACATTTGATTCTCGTCGTGAAGCGTTTGATAGTGTACCAGAACTAAAACCTTATACTATTGCGAAACATTATGCAGATAATCATTTACGTGATTCAGGCTTGCACTATACGATTGTGCATCCTGGTGCTTTATTAGATGATCCAGGTACTGGCAAAGTAACGATTGTTGCTCAGTTAGAAGAAGCAGGCAGTGTGCCACGTGAAGACGTTGCATCTGTCATAGTAAATGTCTTGAGCGACAAAGCATATCAAGGCGGAGAATTCCAAGTCGTTAGTGGCGATGAAGCAATTGATACAGCGTTGACTCAATATTATCAAAACAAATAATCATGATTATAAAATTTGTTTAGGAAGGTCTTTGATGGCCTTCTTTTTTATATGTAATATAGTAAGTTTATGAAGGAATTTGTTATAATTAAGAAGATAAAACTATGGAGGTCAAAAGTCGATGAAAATTTCGAAAACAAAGATATATGAAAAAATTGCCGACATCTTGTTAGAACAAATTAAATCTGGTGAATATGCTGTCGGGGACAAATTGCCTTCCATTCAAGCGTTAGCAAAAGACTACGGTGTCAGTGTGGCATCTGTACGAGAAGCTTTTAATGCGTTACGTACAATCGGGGTCATTGAAATCAAACAAGGCTATGGGACGTTCGTGACTAAAAAAGAACCGGTGTTCTTTGATTTGAATGAATCAAGTTTGACGCGCAAACAAATTGAAGACTTATTAGAGTTACGAGAAGTTGTGGAACTTGCGACAGTACAAAAAGCTGCGACACATCGAACTGATGAAGATTTAGAAGCGTTATCTTCTGCATTGCAATTGATGCAGAAAGCAGTAGGTGATGGAACATCAGGTGAAGCGGCTGATTTAAAGTTTCATTTAGCTATTGCCAGATCGGCACAAAATGATATGTTATTTGATTTATTGAATAATATTTCTGATGTGATTCAAGAAACAATGAAAGAAACGCGCAGAGTGTATTTATTTGATAAAGAGAAAGCATTACGCCGTTTATATGAAGAACATCAAAAGATATATCAAGCGATTGAACAACAAGATTCAGATAAAGCTGTTCAACAAATGAAATCACATTTAGCAGAAGTACGTGATACAATTCTAGAAAATATTCGCCAAAAATAAACATTAGGAACAAGTCTCATGAAATAGAGGCTTGTTTTTATTTTGCTTAAAAACTGTTCGCGAAATCAAAAAAGTTTGAACAAATTGTTAAACATCTGATGACTAGATGTTTAAATAGCGCTATAATGTACGAGTAATCGTTTCTATTCTTAATCTAAACAGTAATTGTTGTGGGGATGATTACTGCTGCTTTCATGATTAAGAATCTAGAAATCATTAAAAATTTAATAGGGCATATACGTTCACGTAACATGCGCGAGCGGGGAAAGGGTGTAAAATATGAAAGTCAGTTTATTCTCAACTTGTTTAGTTGAAGCTTTCCATACACGCATTGGTGTTGCGACAGTGGAATTGCTTGAAAGACTAGGCTGTGAAGTAGATTATCCGACAGCACAAGTATGCTGCGGACAACCAGCTTACAACTCAGGTTATTTTGATGATGCAAGACAATCAGCTAAACAAATGATTAAAGCATTTAAAGATTCAGATTATGTTGTCGCACCATCTGGTTCTTGTATTACTATGTTTAAACATTATCCAAGTTTATTTGAAAAGGATCCTGTAATGCATAAAGAAGCTATCGCATTGGCAGATAAATCTTATGAGCTTACTCAATTTATCGTCAATGTATTAGGTGTAACAGATGTTGGTGCATCATTAGAAGGTAAAGCAACAATTCATCCATCTTGTCATATCACACGTGTATTAGGCGTTGTGAATGAACCGAAAGAACTATTAAGTCATGTGAAAGGATTAGAATTAGTAGAATTACCTCAGTATTATAACTGCTGCGGTTTCGGTGGTACATTCGCTGTAAAAATGGCTGATGTCTCTAGTGAAATGGTTGATGAAAAAGCACATTGCGTTGATGAAACAGGGGCTGATTACTTAATCGGTGCTGATGCCAGCTGCTTAATGAATATCGAAGGACGTTTAAAACGTATTAATAGTAAAGTAAAAGTACTTCATATTGCGGAAGTGTTGAATCATCAACTTGAAGGGGCGGTGCATTAAGATGGGTATGCGTATCGGAGAAAAAACATTCAAAGAAGCCTTCAAAGTTGAGAAACAAAATAAATTCATGCGTGGTGCAGTAAGTTCTGCACAAGATGGCTTAAGAGTTAAAAAATTAAAAGCACAAGAAGAACTTGGCAACTGGGAAGAATGGCGTCAACTTTCTGCAGAAATTCGTCAACATACATTAGAAAACTTAGATTATTATTTGAATCAGTTATCTGAAAATGTTGCGAAACTTGGCGGTCATGTATACTTCGCAGAAACAAAAGAAGAAGCTTCTAACTATATTGCTGAAGTAGTTAAAAAGAAAAATGCTAAAAAAATCGTGAAGTCAAAATCCATGGTTACTGAAGAAATCAATATGAACCATGTCCTACAAGATACAGGGGCTGAAGTTGTTGAAACTGACTTAGGTGAATATTTACTTCAAATTGATGAAGAAGATCCGCCATCTCATATCGTTGCACCTGCATTGCATAAAAACCGCGGTCAAATCCGTCGTGTGTTACATGCGAAAGAAGGCTATGAAGGTACTGATGATCCGACAGAAATGGCACGCTTTGTACGTAAAATTATGCGTGAAAAATTCTTAGCTGCAGAAGTCGGTATTACAGGATGTAACTTTGCGGTTGCTGATAGTGGCAGCTTCTGCTTAGTTACCAATGAAGGTAATGCACGTATGTCTACAACTGTACCTAAAACACAAATCACAGTTATGGGTATGGAACGTATCGTACCATCATTTAAAGAAATGGAAGTTTTAGTCGGTATGTTATCTCGTAGTGCAGTAGGTCAAAAATTACCAAGTTACGTCACTACATTAACAGGTCCTCGTGGTGAAGGTGAAATCGACGGACCAGAAGAATTCCATTTAGTTATCGTAGATAATGGACGTTCAACAATTTTAGGTACACAATTCCAAGAAATCTTACAATGTATCCGTTGTGGTGCATGTATGAACGTATGTCCAGTATACCGTCATTCAGGCGGCCACAGTTATGGTTCTATTTATCCAGGACCAGTCGGTGCAGTTTTATCACCATTACTCGGCGGTTATGAAGAATATGGTCAATTACCATATGCATCATCACTATGTGCCGCATGTTCTGAAGCATGTCCAGTTAAAATTCCGCTTCACGACTTACTCTTAAAACACCGTCAAGTCGAAGCAGAAGAACTTAAAAAATCAGCATTAGGTGAACGTCTGGTTATGAAAGGTTTCGGTATCGGTACAACTAAACCGCATCTTTTCCAATATAGTATTAAAATGGCAGGACCAGCCCTCAAACCGTTTGCGAATAAAGACGGTTGGGTTGAAAAAGGTCCAAAACCATTACACGCTTGGACACAATCCAGAGATTTCCCAACACCTGAAAAAGAACGTTTCAATCACTGGATGAAAGAACATTTGAAACAGAAAGAGGGTAATCACTAATGACTGGTTCAGTTTCTAATAAAGACAAATTCCTAGCAAATATTCAAAACGCCTTAGAACGTAAAACACCAGAGAAAGTCATCAAACCTGAATGGTCAGTTCAACCACAATACAAAACTTTATCTGACTTATCACAAGATGAATTAGTCGACCACTTAGAACAAGAATGTAAAAACATTCATACTGCATTTGTGAAAACAACTACATCACAATTGAATGAAACATTGAAAGAAACAATTGAACAATTTGGCGGCAACCCAGTTGTACGTTTTGATGATCCACGCTTTGATCAATACCACATTGATTTAAGCGCATTTGAAACAACAGTATGGGATGAAGCACGTCCTGAAGAAAGTAAAGCAGCAGCACAAACTGCACAAGTGGGTATTACTTTCAGTGATTATTGTTTAAGTGAAAGCGGCACAATCGTGCTATTCTCAGGCAAAGGACGCGGTCGTGCAGTAAGTTTAATGCCTGAAACTTATATTGCGATTATTCCTAAATCGAATATTGTTCCAAGATTTACTCAAGCAGCAGACGGCTTATTCGATAAAAACCAAGAAGATGCACGTTTCCCATCATGTGTAAACTTTATTACTGGTCCATCTAACTCAGCTGATATCGAAATGAATTTAGTTGTGGGTGTACATGGTCCAGTGAAAGCGGCTTATATTGTTGTAGAAGATATCTAGAAACCATAAATTAATTATATAAAAATGCATAAATCCCCGAACCATACAATTAACAGTATGACTCGGGGATTTCTCTGTATTTAAAAAGACCTAAGCTTTTCCAGGGCTTAGGTCCTTATGCAAATTTTTTATCAGTGTGAGCTGCATCAGCAACCCGTTCGATATTAATCATTTTTATTACCTTATGTAGCATATGTTAAGGTATTATTAACATACTTCTATTATAAAGGGTAACAGACAGCTAGCACAAGCAATAATTAACAGAAAATGTAGATTTAATAGAGAAAATGATAAAAAATATCAAAAGTGTAAAAAAGAATGTGAAAAAAACATACATTGATTGAAATTTTGATGATTAAGTTTTGTAAAAAAATTATGGATACTACCACCCTGAACAAAATATTGTTATAATATGCTAGATAACGCTAACATGAATGAATCCATCAAGAAATCAGAGATAAAGATATCGATACATAGTAAGGTACGGTTTGAAAAAGTAGCGGAGGTGGACAGTTTCAATGCCATTGTTTTTAGACCCGATTTTTAAAGAAAGAATTTGGGGGAGTCACCATTTATCAAAATATGGTTATTCATTACCTGAATCAGATATTGGAGAAATATGGACGATTTCTGCGCACCCACATGGTGACAGTGTCATTTCAAATGGTCCATTTAAAGGTCAAACACTTAGCTATGTTTGGCAAACACATAAAGAATTATTTGGAGATTTTCCAAGTGCTCAATTTCCATTAATGGTTAAAATGATAGATGCACAAGAAGCGTTGTCGGTACAAGTACATCCAGATACTGCTTATGCCTATGAGCATGAAGACGGTGATTTCGGTAAAAAGGAATGCTGGTATATTATTGAAGCGGATGAAGATGCTGAAATTATCTACGGTTTGAATACAGAGTCTAAAGATGACTTTGTAGAAGCTTTAGATCAAGGTGAACACCAGGATTTATTTAAACACATCCCAGTTCAAGCAGGTGACTTTTTCTTCGTACCTAATGGTATTGTCCATGCGATTGGTAAAGGATTAGTCGTGTATGAAGTAACACAAGCTTCTGATGTCACATATCGTATTTATGATTATGAACGTGTAGATGCACAAGGGCAGCCGCGTGATATGCATATCGATAAAGCCAAAGATGTCGTTGAAGTACGTGAAGATAGTCCGAATGTGATACCAGAATCAGAAATTATTGAAAATCATAAACGAACAACATACATTACACATGATGCCTTTACAGTCGTTAAATGGGAAATCACAGGAACATTAAATTATATGAAGCCAAGAGAGTTTTGTTTAGTCACAGTGTTACATGGCGAAGGCCAATTGATTACAGATGGTGATGTTTATGAAATTGCGTCAGGCAGCAGTTTTATACTGACATCTGAGGATTTAGATAATATCTTTGAAGGTGACTTAACAGTTATGATTACGTATGTTTAAAGAAACAGAGGTGTAACAGCATGCGCAAGTTTTTATATATCACTTTAATTTGCGGTATTTTATCAGGTGCAGGTGTCTTTATGAATTTCCCTAAGTATCCAAACTTGATGATTCCAGCTGCGTTTTCAATTTTAGGAATTCTATGTGTATTACTTACTATTCCAGATAAACAAACGAGCAACATGTTGAAGTTAGGCGGATTTTTAATTAATTTCATGCCGTTGATGGCAATTTTACTAATGCCGAGATAATGAGTTTGACTTGTATCAAAGAGAGGCATTTGATATAAATAGCTAGAATGAGATTTGCAATATAGGGTTGAAGCTAACAGCCGCGAAATGCGTATATTGCACTTAAATCAATATATATTTATGAAGAAGGAGCAGTATCAAAATGAGTGTAGAAACAAACTATTTCTGGCTGAACTGCGGTTATAATCGTTGGAATCATAATGAACCTTTAGTAGGCCAGACGACATTGTTTGAATCAGGGGCACAATTCAATCCTACGCAAGGCTTTCGAGCATTTAAAAAAGCAAAACCAGGTGATAAAGTCATCTTTTATCAAGTTCAAACAGATGCTGGTTTGCTTGGAAGCGGTGAAATCATCAGTGTCCAAACAGGTGCACAACACAAAATCCGCGTACAATTTCGTTTAACTGAAGCTTTGAAACCATTAACTGCAGATTACTTAAAACGCAGTGAACAGTTAGAATTTCGTATCAATAACATGAAAGAAACATTGTTCAATCAAATCGCTAAAGAAGAATTTGAATTAATTGAACAACTTGGTAAAGGGACTACACAAGTGCCGAGATACTTCTTCTTAGCTGAAACCAAAGACTTTGAACCGGGTGAAACGTATACATTATTTACACATACGTTCAACGGGATTAAACGTAACGGCTATCATTACTACACGCAACTTGAAATTGGCGATAAACTTGTTTTTTATAACCGTAATGCGAATCATTCTGTGGTAGGTTTAGGTGAAGTAACACAACATATTCGTGAGTTGCCGCCAATTCAAGGACGTACGAATAGTACCGCAATTGAAGTCCGCTATGATGAAGATATCAATCCGGTAAATTTAGCGACGTTAAATAAACATCCAAGATTAAAGAATTTATATTACCTGCAAGAAAATGCCAAACAGGCCATCGCAAGTATGTCTCAAGCACAATTCGATGCGATTCTTGAAATGAGTCGCAATGATAGTGTGAAACCACAATTTGAAGCCATCAAAAAAGATGATGCTGTAGCACAAACAGAAGATGAAATTAAACCATTTATTTTATTAGTGATTCAAGATAAAAATCGTGCAGAAGGCTTAAAAGCTGCAGAGAATCTACTACAAAAAACCAATGCAAAACCTGTTATTACCACAGGACATCCTGACTTCTCTGAAGATATGTTATATGGAAAGTATTTACCAAATGAAGCAGGAGCACTTTATTACAGAGAAGGTTTCATTACAGAATTGATGCCGAGAACAGATCGCAGTTATTTAGTCATTGATAACTTCAATCGTATTGATCCAGATATTTTCCAAACGTATATCAATGTGTTAGAAGGTTATGAAGTGACATTGCCACGTTATAATCGAGATGGTTCTATGATCAGATGGTCACGTGATAAAGATTCTTTCTATCACTTTAATCCAAACTGGCATATCATCGGTGTCACATATGATGATTTAGAAACGATTAAACAAAAATACTCAGAACAATTCTTAAAATATGCACGAATTGTCAAAGTAAATCACGACTAATATAGATATGAGTCTTAGAGGGTTACGTCCCATCTAAGACTTTTTTTAATGAAAAATTAATGGCAATTCTAAACGGGTATATTAAATAATAGATGAAAGACTGAACGAGAAAGGAGTAATAGAATGCCGATTATTTATTATGATGCAAACTGTGTGTATTGCTATAACTATGCGATATGGTTAATTAGACACGGTTTATCTAAAAGTTATGAGTTTGCGACATTAAAAGGTACTGCAGGCCAAGAATTAGAACGCAGACATCCAGGTATATTAAAAATGAATACTGTCGTACTGCAAGAAGGGGAACATCTTTATTTCAAATCTACAGCTATCGCAAAATTGTTGATGTCATTAACAGAAGAAAAATGGATAGGTGTCCTATTAACACTTGTACCGAAACCATTGCGTAACTTCGGTTATGATTTATTTGCGAATAACCGAGATAAGATGTGGCATGCAGAATGGCAAGAACCTACTGATTATGAACGCTCATTCTTTATTGAATTGCCTAAGAATATTTAATTGAGAATGAAAATAAAATGAACTACTTGTTTATAATGGACAAGCATTAAATGTCACATCCTTTTAAATGGCTTAGTAATAAGTGTTATTAATGTGTTAAAAGCTTCCAAGTAGGGTAAAGTAATAGAGAAAGCAGATACAACATCTTAGAACTCTAGTTTATAATAATTTTAAATTAGAGGAGATATAGCTTTACAGATTAGAATGATTATAATATAATAACTATTACAAAGAGAAAAAACGACAACTTAAAGGAGCGATTATTTTTATGGCAAATAAACAAGATGTAGTAAATGTATTAAACGAACAAGTAGCAAACTGGACAGTATTATATACAAAAATTCACAACTTCCATTGGTTTGTGAAAGGTCCTCATTTCTTCTCATTACACGTTAAATTTGAAGAATTATATAACGAAGCAAGTGAACACATTGATGAATTAGCAGAACGTATCTTAGCAATCGGCGGCAGCCCAGTTGCGACATTGAAAAATAGCTTAGATGTAGCAATTGTAGATGAAGCAGAATCAGAAAAAACTGCTGAAGATATGGTTCAATCAATTTCTAAAGACTTCACTAACATTTCTGAACAACTTGCTAAAGCAGTAGAAGTTGCAGGAGATGCAGAAGATGATGTATCTCAAGATATGTTAATCGCATTACAAACTTCAGTTGATAAACACAACTGGATGTTCCAATCATTCCTAGGCAAATAAGCATCAATCAAATAACTTATAATGATAAAACCAAGCCGTGGTCAAGAAGAACCATGGCTTGGTTTTTCTTTTGTGAAAGTATTTTAAAGTTTCATAAAAGGATGTTGAAAAATATATTATGCGTTCTATACTATAGATGTGAAAGTTGATGAGGTGATAACGGGATGAATAAATTAATTGCGGGTACTTTGGCTGCTAGTTTATTATTAACAGCTTGCGGCAGTACATCAGAACAAAACGACAACAAGGAGAACAAGCAATCAGCACAACAAGACACTAAAAAAGCACCACAACCTAAACAACAACATCAAGTGAACAAGAAAAATGGTGTGACAACTGTTGATGGTTTAATGTTAGTGAATAAAAAGGTATCGATTTCAAAACACTATAATCGTGGAGAAAATCAAACAGCGAGACAACATTTAAATGAAATGATGCAAGATGCAAAAAAAGAAGGATTAAATATTGTCTATCGCAGCGGATTTAGATCTTATCAAGAACAAGTCGGACTTTATAATAGTTATGTGGCTCGTGATGGTCAGAAAGCCGCTGATAAATATAGTGCTAGACCTGGCTTTTCTGAACATCAAACAGGCTTAGCTTTCGATGTGGGCACACCACCAGGAAATAAAGATTTCTTAGAAGCATATGGTGAAACACCTGAAGGTAAATGGCTTGCTGAACATGCGCATGAATATGGTTTTATTCTTCGATATCCGAAAGGTAAAGAACATATTACAGGTTATCAATATGAACCTTGGCATTTCAGATATGTCGGCCTTAAACATGCGAAAGACATCCATAATCAACATCAGACATTAGAAGAATATCTAGATTATGGTTATGATAAGAAATAATATTAAATGAAATTATGAAAAAAGGCGAAGCTGAGTTGAGCTTCGCCTTAAAATATATTGAATAGATTATGCGATTTCTAACGCAATTTCCATCATTTGTGTAAATGAGTTTTGACGTTCTTCAGGTGTTGTAGCTTCATCACGTAAGATGTGGTCACTTACTGTGAAGATACCTAATGCTTTTTTACCTGCATAAGTTGCGTTTAAGTATAAACCTGCAGATTCCATTTCAATACCTAAAATACCCATACGTTGCCATTGTTGGTTGAATGTTGAGTCAGCGTTATAGAACGTATCAGAAGAAAGGATATTACCAACATGAGTCGTTGCGCCGACTTTGTCTGCAACATTTTTAGCTTCGACCATTAAATCAAAGTCAGCTAATGGTGCGAAATGACCAGGAATGTTGTATTGATCTACATAGTTAGAGTTTGTAGAAGCACCTTGTGCAATAATAATATCGTAAAGATTTACGTCTTCTTGTAATGCACCACATGAACCGATACGAATAATTGTATCTACATCAAACGTGTTATAAAGCTCATATGAATAGATACCAATACTTGGAATCCCCATACCTGAACCCATTACTGAAACTTCTTTACCTTTATATGTGCCTGTATAACCGAACATATTACGAACTTCGTTAAATTGTACGACATCTTCTAAATAATTATCTGCGATATATTTTGCGCGCAGCGGGTCACCTGGCATTAAAACTGTTTTCGCGATTTTAGCACCATTTGGTTGAATATGCGGTGTACCTTGAGTCATATTTATCTGCTCCTTTAATAAAAAATAAGTTAAGTTAAAGATAACACGCAAGCCTATAATTTGCGAGAATTACTATACACAGTTGGGCTTATTTAATGACAATTCAGGTATGATTTCATTAAAAGAGTGAAATTGAAACAAGTTGAACATCTCTTATATTTTAGCGAGTTAAAATATTTGGTAAAATGATAATTGAATACGTTATATTATATGTGAAAGTAAACAACCAAATTGGAGGATGTATACAAATGAATTATGCGAAGTATATTGATCATACTTTATTAAAACCAGATACTACTTTAGAACAAATTGATAAGTTGATTGAAGAAGCAAAGGAATATCAATTTAAATCTGTATGTATCAACCCGACTTACGTGAAACATGCGGCAGAAGCATTAGCAGATTCTGACGTACTAGTATGTACAGTCATCGGATTCCCATTAGGCGCAAATACAACTGCGACAAAAGCATTTGAAGTAGAAGATGCAGTGAAAAATGGTGCAGATGAATTAGATATGGTTATTAATATCGGTGCATTAAAAGACAAACGCTATGATGAGGTACAGCAAGATATTGAAGCGGTTGTTAAAGCTGCTGATGGTCGTACCGTTAAAGTGATTATTGAAACAGTGTTACTGACAGATGAAGAAAAACGTAAAGCATCTGAATTAAGTAAAGCAGCAGGTGCACACTTTGTGAAAACTTCTACTGGCTTTGCTGGTGGTGGCGCGACAGTTGAAGATGTAAAATTAATGAAAGAAGTCGTTGGCGACGCATTAGAAGTCAAAACTTCAGGCGGCGTTCGTAACTTAGAAGACTTCAAAGCTATGCTAGATGCAGGCGCAACTCGTGTAGGCGCAAGTGCAGGTGTACAAATTATCCAAGGATTAGAATCAGATTCTGATTATTAATAGAAATAGATGAAAGAAAAGATGCGATGCTTAATTGTAAATATGATTAGGTATCGTATCTTTTTTAAGGTGATTTTTTAAAAATTAAAATAAATAAACAATTATGTACGACTATGTTGTGCGATGTGTTGTAGAATGATATAGTTAAAGGGAGCGACATCATCAAAGGAGATGCAACATGTACTTTACAAATTTATCTGAAACAGAGTTTGATAATTATACAAAACAACATTTTTCACATTATACACAGTCAGCGAAACATTATCATAATCGCAATAAAGCACAACATGATGTGCACCTAGTAGGAGTTAAAGATGAAAAAAATGAAGTTATTGCGGCGTGCTTACTAACAGAAGCGAGAAGTTTGCGCTTCTTTAAATACTTCTATACACATCGCGGACCTGTCATGGATTATAAGAATATTAAACTTGTGGAATATTTCTTTGCGTCTTTGACACTTTATTTAAGAAAACACAAAGGGTTATATGTACTTGTCGATCCGTATATTTTGGAAAATATCAGAGAACCTGATGGTGAAATCATTGAACAATTTGATAATCATCAGTTGATTCAAACATTGGAAAAGTTAGGTTACAAACATCAAGGCTATTCCACTGGTTATTCTTCTATGAGTCAAATCAGATGGTTGTCTGTGTTAGATTTAAAAGGAAAATCAGAAACGCAGTTACTCAATGAAATGGACTATCAAACAAGACGTAATATTAAAAAGACTTATGAAATGGGTGTACAAGTCCGTACACTTTCTATTGATGAAACACCTTTATTCTTCGAATTGTTTAAAATGGCAGAAGAGAAACACGGTTTCACATTTAGAGGTTTGGATTATTTTAAACAAATGCAAAAGATTTATGGTCATCGTGGTTTCTTAAAATTAGCGTATGTCGATTTGCATACGTACTTAAAAGAGTTGAAAGAGAAACACGCACAATTACAAAGTGATTTAGATGAAGTGAATGAGAAGTTGAAAGAAAGTCCGAACTCTAAGAAATCAAAAAGCAGAGCTAATCAACTGCAGCAACAATTTAATAGTAACGAACGTAAAATCAAAGAAACACAAGCGATGATAGAAAAAGATGGCAACATCTTAAACTTAGCAGCTGCGCTTTATCTTTATAATGAGCACGAAGTTTACTATCTCTCTAGTGGTTCGAATCCTCAATATAATGCGTTTATGGGCGCATACCGTTTACAATGGGAAATGATTAAATTTGCGAAGAAGAAAGGTATTGACCGTTATAATTTCTATGGTATTACAGGAGATTTCTCTGATAACGCAGAAGACTATGGTGTACAAAAATTCAAAGAAGGATTTAATGCACACGTAGAAGAGTATATTGGAGATTTTATTAAACCGCTTCGCCCAATGCTCTACAAACTCTCATTATTATTAGACAAACTAAAAAACAGAGAATAGATTGAAGCAACCTATTCATAATTTTAATAGCAAACAAAAAAGAAGCCCCGTCTCAAATCATTTTTTGATTTGAAGCGGGGCTTCACATACTATTAATGCATCAAATGACCCGGATTAGTCTTCGCTGAAGATTTTATCCCATTGGTCACGTTTTTCTAACATTTCTTGTGCAATTTCATGTGCACCTTCTAATGAGTGGCTTGCTGCCCAACCGCATTGTACCTCATTACAAGCAGGGACTTCTTTAGCCGCAACAACATCTTTTAATGTTGCTTCAATGATGTTTAATACATCTTCGTAGTCATCATGGTTGATGAATGATACATAGAAACCAGTTTGGCAACCCATTGGACTTAAGTCTACGACTTTGTCTGTGTGGTTACGGATGTTTTCAGCCATTAAGTGTTCTAATGAATGTAAACCAGGCATTTTCATGTGTTCTTTGTTTGGTTGTTTGAAACGAATATCGTATTTCTTAATTACATCTCCGTTTTGACCTTCTTTTGTACCTGCTAAGCGCACAAATGGTGCAACAACTTTAGTATGATCTAAATTGAAACTTTCAACGTTCATTTTAGGCATAAAACTAAACCTCCTTTAGTTCTTCATGTCTTATTGTAACAAGGCTAAGCAGCATTTACAATTTTACCGAATGCACTTTCAATGAAAAGTTTATCAGTTTACTCGGAATAAATTTGTTGAAAATTAAGAAAAAGGATGACAAAGTCATGAAAAACCTTTAAAATGTTTAGTAATCAATTTTACTGATAAAGATATAAAAGGGGATGAGAACGCAAGGTAAAAGCGTTCCAAATCGTGTTAAAACGACCTTAAAGACACATATATCTTTGAAAAATAAAGGGAGTCACTAAAATGTCATTTGAAACTCATATTGAACAATTTATAGATGCGAAACAGTCAGAATTTATTGATATCAGTCATAAAATCCATGAAAGACCAGAACTAGGAAACCAAGAAGTCTTTGCTTCTGGTTTATTAATGCAAGAATTAAAGAAATACGGCTTTGAAATTGAACAAGATATCGCAGGTCATCCGACTGGCTTCATTGCTCAATATCATAGTCGCAAGCCAGGACCGACGATTGGTTTCCTAGCAGAATATGACGCGCTTCCTGGATTAGGTCATGCATGCGGTCATAATATTATCGGTACAACAAGTGTGTTAGCTGGTATCGCTTTAAAACAAGTTATCGATAAAGTAGGCGGACAAGTGGTTGTGTTAGGTTGTCCAGCTGAAGAAGGCGGAGAAAATGGAAGTGCGAAAGCGAGTTATGTTAAAGAAGGTATCATTGACGAATTAGATGTTGCTTTGATGCTGCACCCTGGTAATGAAACATACAAAACAATCCATACATTAGCAGTAGATGTCTTAGATATTAAATTCTACGGTAAAAGTGCGCATGCCTCTGAAAATGCAGATGAAGCGATTAACGCTTTAGATGCGATGATCAGCTATTTCAATGGTGTAGCACAATTACGTCAACAAATTAAAAAAGGTGAACGTGTACATGGTGTGATTTTAAATGGTGGAGAAGCAGCCAACATTATTCCTGATTTTACACATGCACGTTTCTATACACGTGCAACAACACGTAAAGATTTAGATGTGTTAACACACCGAGTAGGTCAAATTGCTCAAGGTGCCGCATTGCAGACAGGTTGTGACTATTCATTCAAACCGATTCAAAATGGCGTGAACGAATTTATCTTAACACCTAAATTAGATGAACTGTTTGCACATTATGCCCGTCAAAAAGGAGAAGAAGTCAGTGAAGATGACTTCGGTTACGGTTCTACTGATACGGGTAACGTCAGTCATATCGTACCGACGTTACATGCACATATTAAAATCGGACCAAGCAATTTAGTAGGACATACTTACAAATTTAAAGAAGCTGCTGCATCTGACCATGGTGATAGTGCCTTAATTAAAGGTGCGGATATTTTAGCACGTATGGGCTTAGATTTAATTCAAAACAATGAATTGTTGAGAGAAATTAAAGAACAACATGTCAGAAAAGTGAAGCAAGCATCATTAAAAGAACTTAGAAAACATTCAGAACAACCTAAGGTCACTTTAAGTGATTTATATGATGAGTCTATTGTTTATTCGTCTCGTCCATCGTATGTTTCCAATCCTTGGTTAGAGCCTGATGAGCATCAATCTAACTTCTTAACAGGTCGTGAATTATTAATCGCAAATAAAATGCCGGTGATTGTGCATGAAGCGAGTGTCACTGATAAGTTGAAACAGTTATTCAACGAAGTCGGTAAAGAAGTGCCAAGCAATGTTTATAAATTCCATAACCAAGCTAGTTATGAACATTTATTACGTTCGTTAACGACAGAAGACAACAAGAAGATATACTTCCAATATGTGCATAGTGAAGACATTGTACCTAAAGAAGATTATGCGCAGGATAAAGATACGTTTGTTGCGCTCAACAATAAAGCACGTATACCAGAGTGGACAAACGGTAAATATTTGCCGAAACGTGAAGTTGTGGCGGTAGAAGATTTTGAAGAAGCAGTGAAGAAGTGGGATTTACCGATTGTATTAAAACCGGGCGATGATTTACCGACAGCCGGCGGCTATGGCGTGATGATCTGTTATAACCAAGAAGATTTAGAAAAAGCAATTGAACGTGTTCATCAAGCATTAGATGAAACGGAAACAATGATTATTGAACAAAAAGTGGATGATATCGCCAATTACTGTGTACAATTTGCTTACTCAGATCAAATCGGTTTGAAATATTTAGGAACAGCCGAACAAATCACAGATGATTATGGTTTCTATAACGGAAATCAAAGTGTACCGGTGGAAGAGGTGCCGCAAGCTGTGATTGAAGCGGGTCGCGAAATTATGGAAAACGGTATTAAAGAAGGTTTCTATGGTGTCGGAGGTTTCGACTTGCTTTATGATAAGTATGGTCATGTTTATGCGATTGATTTAAACTTCCGTCAAAATGGGTCAACAAGCATGTTGCTGTTAGATGATGAATTATCTGGAGATTTCCATAAATTCTATAGTTATTTCTCACGCGGTGATAATACGAAATTTTATCGTACGATTATGAAATATGTCCGCCAGGGCAAAATTTATCCATTATCTTATTATGATGGTGATTGGTATGGTAAGGATAAAGTGAATTCTCGTTTTGCGTGTATCTGGCATGGCAGCTCAAGAGAAGAAATTGAATTAAATGAAAAAGCCTTCTTAAAAGAATTAGGCGATTAATATAGAGTTTTAGTGAAACGGTTAAAATCCTGTGTGATTTTAGCCGTTTTGCTTTAACATAAATCGTATTAGATTGACTGTTTAAGTTTATTATTTTATATTTGCATTGATACACAACTATAGAGAAAGTGGGTTTACTATGGATTATAAATACGAAACGTTTTTCAAAGATTTGCTTGTAAATGAAACGTACTATATTGCAGTCAAAGATAGAAAAATGGTTAGAAGAGATGTAGATGGACATGCCATTGCGCTATTTTGGACAAAGAAAGAATTAGCAGAAGCTTATTTTGAAAACCGTAAAGATGCTTACGATAAAATTATTATTCGTGATTTAGATCGCTTTGTGACAAGTGAAATGGATGACTTATTTGATAAAGGGGATAAAGTCTTAGTTAATGTTACAGATGAACTAGACGGACATTTCATTGATATTTATGAAGCCACAAAACAAATTATGACAGAACTGGATCGTATTCGTACAGTTGAATTTGCGCGAATTACTGCGAAAACAGATGATGTTTATGGTCTGACTGATAAAGGAAATAAACAGTTTATTATTATCAGCAATAACGGGGAAAACCAGCCTAACTTCATGCCAGTGTGGAGTGATTATCAATCTGCATTGAAAGTGCGCGATGAAGATTTTGAAGAATGCGATGTAGATCAAGTTGAAGGAGAAGTTTTCAGTGAATGGCTTGATCAATTAAGAGATGATGATAACGGCGTCGGCATCAACTTAAAACCGAATGTTGTAGGTTCGATAGTTTCAGCCCAAACATTGAAAAATGAATTATCTTATTAAAATTGTTTAATTAGATAGAGAACATAATAGGGAATAAGGCTATGATTAAAATCTGCCTTATTCCCTATTTATTTGATGTACATTACGCTGGATTTCCTAAGTAGATACTGCCTAAAGCGCCTGAAAAAGCGCCGCCTTCAACATAGTAAGGCTTGAAACCACGTAAGACAGTATAATCTTCTACAACTTTGCGTAGAAGATGATTATTGTTGAATGAAGAACCGATATACACCACATTTTCAGTTTGAAACTCTCTTGCGAGTGTGATGGCCATGGTTGTGACAACTTCTCCAACGACACCCATTACTGATGCTAATTGATCTGCGGTTGAAACTTCTTTATCTAGATGACGCATCACATGTGCGAAGTTTGCGGCTGTTAAATCACCTGGAATCGGCGGTTCACTATTTTTATAGATGTGTTTTACTTTTAAATCAATAAATTCACGGTCACCTTGTTCTGCGGTATCTGTCAAAGTTTGATAATCTGTAATCCCAGATAATAAGTATCCTAAACCTTGAATCATACCGCCGCCGGCACCGATACCTCCGACACGTCTTTGTGTCTGGCCGTCAAAATAGTGCATAGATGTGCCTGTTCCGACATTGGCGAAGATGTAGTCTTTTAAATAATGACCTTGTTCTTCTAATAACATATTTAAACCCTTTGAAGCTGCATCGAACTCAACGAATTCTTGTGCAGGGAAATCTAATTGATTTTTAATCATTTGTGCTTTACCGCCGGTTAAAGAAACATTTCTGCAAGGTTGTTGATTCAACCACTCAATCACTTCTGTTAATTCATCAGTACGTTTCGTTCTGAAAGTACGGTGCCCGTTGTCGATTTCGACAATTTTAATTAATGTACCACCGGCATCAATACCGATTTTCATAGTTTCACCTCAAAATTATGTATGACATGTAATCATTAATAGTATAATCAAAAGAGAAAGAAAAAAGCAAAGTTAAGGAGTGTACAATAAAAAATGAAATTAAGTCCATACCTTATCGTAGAAAATGTTGCAAAAGCAGCTGAATTCTATCAAAGTGTTTTCGGCGGTGAGATTAAAGTATTAAATCAACAAAAAGAACAAGTGTTGCACGCAGAAGTTCACATTACTGATGCTATTGTATTGCACTTATCGAGCAATTATGGCAAACCATTCAGTAATGAAGATGTGAATCTGCTTCTGACATTTGAAGATTCTACAGAACAACAACGTGTATATGATGCGTTGAGTGTTGGTGGAGATCCACACATGCCAATTACTAAAACTTTTTTCAACGCAATGCATGGTCAAGTCAGAGACCAATACGGTGTCAATTGGCTCTCAAATTGTTTCTCAGCATAGCGCATAGGGAAACACTAATTGAACTTGCAGTAAATAAGAAATGTAGGGGATGTATATGAAACACAGTAAGCAATTTGGAGATATTATCGTTCAGCCATACGAACCAAAGTACCATAAAGAAGTCGAAGATTTCGAACTGTCAGAAAGACAGATGATTTATTCTTCTTTACCAAAACAAGTATTAGACGATGCATTAAAAGACAAAGACCGTATCGCGAATATAGCTATTAATCAAAAAGGGGAAGTGGTCGGCTTCTTTGTTTTACATCAATATTATCAACACGAAGGTTACGACACACCAGAACATGTCGTCTATGTCCGTTCGTTATCTATTAATGAAAAATTCCAAGGAAATGGTTACGGCACGAAGATTATGATGAATCTGCCGAATTATGTTCAGTCACTTTATAGTGATTTCAACCATTTATACCTTGTGGTCGATGCTGAAAATAAAGCAGCGTGGAATGTGTATGAACGTGCAGGGTTTATGCATACTGCGACAAAACAAGAAGGACCGATCGGTGAAGAACGTTTATACTATTTAGATTTAGATTCTAAATATGTTTCATCATTAAAGTTGAAAGCACCCGATGAACAACCTGATAAAGAAATCGATACAGTACATTTAATGCTGGACGGTCAAAAAGCAGGTTTTATTGCTTTGCAAGCAACAGAAAACCGTATGCATATCAGAGGTATAGAAGTGGATAAGGATAAACGACATAAAGGTATCGCAGAAAGTGCATTACGTCAGTTAGCGACATATATCAGAAAAACATATCCTGAAATAGAAGTGTTAGATATTGTTTTATTTGGTGAACATAATGAATTAAAACCGTTATGTTTGAACAGTAATTTTGTCGCAACCTTGCAAACTGAAGATTATGTAAAATTTGAAAAATATATCGTTTATTAAAAATGTAATCATTAGCATTGCGAAATAGGGCATTGTCATTTATAATTTACATTTGTTAACATGAGAAATAAGTAAACTTGTGATTGAATTGATAAAGCCTTTGAAAGGGAGTAATAGAACATATGAAAATTCAAGACTACACAAAAGAAATGGTAGACGAAAAATCATTCATCGATATGGCCCATACTTTATTAGAAGAAAAAGGGACTACAATGAACTTATACGATATCATTGATGAATTTAAAGCTTTAGGACACTATGAAGATAATGAACATTTAGAAAATCGTATTGTTCAATTCTACACTGACTTAAACACAGATGGACGTTTCTTAAATGTCGGAGAAAATATGTGGGGATTACGTGACTGGTATTCAGTAGATGATATTGAAGAAAAAATCGCACCTACAATTCAAAAATTCGATATCTTGGATGAAGAAGACGAAGAAGATAAAAATCTTAAACTTCTTGGCGAAGAGGAAGAAGAGGAAGACGAAGCAAGAACTGAAGAAGATGTTGAGGACGACGAAGAAAATTTAGACGATCCTCAAGATGAAGAAGAAGTCAATGAATCTGATATCGTTATCGAAGAAGACGAAGATGAATTAGAAGAAGCAGAAGAATTATTTGAAGATGCGGCTGGTTTTAATGATGAGCCAGACGATGAAGAATAATAATTGACTTTTTCTAGAAAAATGATAAAATTTTATTCGGGCTCCTTTAATTAGGACAACGTGTATAAATCATACGCTCCCCCTTTACATGAGATGTGAGAGGGAGCGTTTTTTTATTTTTTAAGCGATATTTAAAATAAGCGCTAAGACTTTTATGTCTTAACATGAATACAAACAAGTTATGGAATGTTAAATTAATTTGTAATTGAAAAGTAGGAGGAAAAAGAATGACTAAGTTCATATTTGTTACTGGCGGAGTAGTTTCTTCACTTGGTAAAGGAATTACAGCGGCATCATTAGGCAGATTATTAAAAGATAGAGGTTTATCCGTAACGATACAGAAATTCGATCCATATTTAAACGTAGACCCAGGTACTATGAGTCCGTATCAGCACGGGGAAGTCTTTGTGACAGATGATGGTGCGGAAACAGACTTAGACTTAGGACACTATGAACGTTTTATCGACATCAACTTAAATAAATATTCAAACGTGACAGCTGGTAAAGTTTACTCTCACGTATTGAAAAAAGAACGCCGCGGTGATTACTTAGGCGGTACGGTTCAAGTTATTCCTCATATCACGAATGAAATTAAAGAACGTTTATTATTAGCAGGCGAAAGCACAAATGCAGACGTTGTTATTACTGAAATCGGCGGTACAACAGGCGATATCGAATCACTGCCATTTATCGAAGCGATTCGTCAAATCCGTAGTGATTTAGGCCGAGATAATGTCATGTATATCCACTGTACTTTATTACCTTACATCAAAGCAGCAGGTGAAATGAAAACAAAACCGACACAACATAGTGTTAAAGAATTACGTGGTTTAGGTATCCAACCTGATTTGATTGTGGTAAGAACTGAATATGAAATGACACAAGATTTAAAAGATAAAATTGCATTATTCTGTGACATTCCTGAAGAAAATGTTATCGAATGTCGTGATGCTGAATCTTTATATGAAATTCCTTTACAATTAAGCAAACAACATATGGATGACTTAGTCATCAATCGCTTAGACTTAGATGCGAAATACGATACACAATTAGATGAATGGAAACATTTATTAGAAATCGTAAACAATCTTGATGGTGAAATCACAATCGGTTTAGTCGGTAAATATGTAAGCTTGCAAGATGCTTATCTTTCAGTTGTAGAATCATTAAAACACGCAGGCTACCCATTATATAAAGACATTAAAGTTAAATGGATTGATTCTAGCGAAGTGACAGACGAAAACGCAGCGGAATACTTAAAAGATGTAGATGGTATCCTAGTGCCTGGCGGCTTTGGTTACCGAGCAAGTGAAGGTAAGATTTCAGCAATCCGTTATGCGCGTGAAAACAATGTGCCATACTTCGGTATCTGCTTAGGTATGCAGTTGGCTACAGTAGAATTTGCGCGTAACGTTCTTGGTTTAGAAGGTGCACATTCTGCAGAACTAGATCCTGATACACCATATCCAATCATTGACTTATTACCAGAACAAAAAGATATCGAAGATTTAGGCGGAACATTACGTTTAGGCTTGTACCCAAGTGAAGTTAAAGAGGGTTCATTAGCTTATGATATCTATGGTAAAAAAGAAATCGAAGAACGTCATCGTCACCGTTATGAATTTAACAACGACTATCGTCAACAAATGGAAGATGCAGGTATGGTCTTCTCAGGTATCAGCCCAGACGGCAGAAGAATCGAAATGATTGAAATTCCTGGTAATGACTTCTTCTTCGCGAGTCAATTCCACCCAGAATTCTTATCAAGACCAAACCGTCCGCAACCAATCTTCAAAGCGTTTATCGAAGCGGCTAACAAATATCAACAAAATAAAAGTAAATAAGGCAAAATACGTCTATTATAAAGCATAAAGAAGCGGCAAAGCAGATTCACAACTAGGTGAATCAGCTTTGCCGCTTTTGTATTTTCAAATTATTTAGTTACTCTTCTACGTTCAAATCCAAGTCTCTGATCATTTCAATCATTTGTGTATAGATTTCATAGTAAACATAAGTGAATGCCATAGGATGAGGTTGAACGATTTTGTCGTAATCCTCTGTATAGACAATCGGTCTTGGTGTACATAAATCTATATAATGAAGAAGATGGTCAGGAATAGGTGTTTCTTTATCTTTGTTACAGATTAAAACGAAATCAACATCTAAATCAATTAAGCGTTGTGTATCCGCTTGAACTTCTTCTGTATAAAAAGGAGAGAAGAGTAAGACGCGGTCAGTTGTATCTAATGCATCATAACTTTCTAAGTCAGTTAGACGTTTGCTTGCTTCTAATTTTTCATTGCTGTTAAGCACATAATCTTCGAAGCAATTTAAGTCGCCATAACCTTTGACATAAACATGACCTTCTCCGCCGATAGCTTGAATTAAACATTGTGATGCCATTTGTATATCCAATTCTTGTTGATTTAAGCGATTGAATATACCAGTAAGTTGTGTTTGTAAGATATTCGCCATAGTAGCCTCCAACTTTATTATCGATATTTCAATTTTAAATGAAGCTTATCTTTAATTCAATTGACTGAAAAATGTATAAGACGCAGATGAAAATGGGTAATAATAAAAAATACAACGTTAAGCACAGAACAAAGTGGTTGTGAAACACATATACACATGTTGTATACGTTTTCATTTGAAATTTCACACAATTTTATCATTTATAACCGCTTACATTTAGTTTTGCAATGCATTACGGCGGTGACTTTGATATACTTAACGTATAAAAATCACGTGCAAAACGCACGCAAGGAGGAACTTTCATGCCTTTAGTTTCAATGAAAGAAATGTTAATCGATGCAAAAGAAAAAGGTTACGCAGTTGGTCAATACAACTTAAATAACCTAGAATTCACTCAAGCTATTTTAGAAGCTTCACAAGAACAAAATGCACCAGTTATTTTAGGTGTATCTGAAGGTGCTGCTCGTTACATGAGCGGATTCTACACTGTAGTTAAAATGGTAGAAGGCTTATTACATGATTTAAAAATCACTGTACCAGTTGCTATCCATTTAGACCACGGTTCAAGCTTCGAAAAATGTAAAGAAGCAATCGACGCTGGTTTCACATCAGTTATGATCGACGCTTCACACAGCCCATTCGAAGAAAATATTGAAATCACTAAAAAAGTGGTTGAATATGCACATGCACGCGGTGTATCAGTTGAAGCTGAATTAGGTACTGTTGGCGGACAAGAAGACGACGTAGTAGCTGACGGCGTTATCTATGCTGACCCTAAAGAGTGTCAAGAACTTGTTGAAAAAACAGGTATCGATACTTTAGCACCTGCATTAGGTTCTGTTCATGGTCCTTACAAAGGTGAACCAAACTTAGGCTTCAAAGAAATGGAAGAAATCGGTCAATCAACTGGTTTACCATTAGTATTACACGGTGGTACTGGTATCCCAACTAAAGATATCCAAAAATCTATTTCTTTAGGTACAGCTAAAATCAACGTAAATACTGAAAACCAAATTGCTTCAGCGAAAGCAGTTCGTGAAGTATTAAACAACGACAAAGAAGTATACGATCCACGTAAATATTTAGGACCAGCTCGTGAAGCTATCAAAGCTACAGTAACTGGTAAAATCAAAGAATTCGGTACTTCTAACCGCGCTTAATTATGAATAATTAAGTATTGAAAGAGCATCTTTTTCGGATGCTCTTTTTTGTGTTGTGAGACAACACCAAAAGATTGTGTTCTCGTCAACCATTTGTTAGGATACAAAAGATTGCGGAAATATCTATATGACAATAATGTTAGGCAAAAATGGTGTATTGCCTGAAATTATTTCGCAGTCTTAACGTGACTTGTGCTATAATGTCTTAAGTGATTTTTTGAATGAAACAAAAAAGTTTGTTGAGACTGACATCTTAAGACAAACGCATAAAATGGGTGCAACATATCAACATGTTGTAAATACTTTAACAAATGGCTTTGTATTCTATAATATGAATATACAATCGCTAGTACATTCAACTATAATTAATATGAAGTATGTGGATAACAGTTATTTTCATAGAAAATGATGAAAGAGTGGGTGTAGTCGTATCAGAAACAAGGTAGACTATACATAGAACTGTGGAATAAAGATTGAATAACAAAGGAGAACAATCGAATGGCTCAAGAAGTAATAAAAATCAGAGGCGGACAGCCATTAAAAGGGAAACTGAAAATCAACGGCGCTAAAAATAGTGCAGTGGCGATTATCCCAGCAGCATTACTTGCAGAGGATGTTGTAACATTAGAAGGCTTACCGCAAATTTCAGATGTTGCTACTTTAGTAAGCTTGTTAGAGGATTTAAACATTAAAACAGATTTAAAAGATACAGAATTAAAAGTAGACCCGACGGAAATAAAAAATGCGTCTTTACCAAACCATAAGGTAGAGTCATTAAGAGCATCATATTATATGATGGGAGCAATGTTAGGTCGATTTAAAAAATGCGTCATCGGACTACCAGGTGGTTGTCCTTTAGGACCACGTCCGATTGATCAACATATTAAAGGATTCAAAGCATTAGGTGCGACGATTGATGAATCAAGCCCGACTTCTATGAAGATTGAAGCGGAAGAATTAAAAGGTGCGAATATCTTCTTAGATATGGTTAGTGTTGGTGCAACGATCAATATTATGTTAGCTGCTGTCCGTGCAGAGGGACAAACAGTAATCGAAAATGCAGCGAAAGAACCTGAAGTTGTAGATGTTGCGACGTTCTTAACAGGAATGGGTGCGAACATCAAAGGTGCAGGTACAAGTACTATTAAAATTACGGGTGTCGATCATTTGCATGGTGTGACACATCAAATTATTCCAGACCGTATTGAAGCGGGTTCATATATGTGTATGGCAGCAGCTTGCGGTGCTGAAGTGGAACTTGATAATATCATTCCAAAACACATCGAACCTTTAACTGTTAAATTACGTGAACTAGGTGTAGATGTTGAGATTGATGATGACCGCGTAAAACTTAAAGGCCAATTACCATTTAACAGCGTCAACATCAAAACATTGGTTTATCCAGGTTTTGCGACTGACTTACAACAACCAATCACACCATTATTATTCTTAGCAGATGGACCTTCATTTGTAACAGATACAATTTATCCTGAAAGATTCCGTCATATCGAAGAGTTAAGAAAAATGGGCGGAGAAATTTCTGTAGATCAAAACACAGCAACAGTTAAACCGTCTCAATTACATGGTGCGTCTGTGTATGCGAGTGATTTGCGTGCCGGTGCTTGCTTAATTATTGCAGGTTTAATCGCTGAGGGTGTAACAACAATTTATAATGTAAATCACATTTATCGCGGCTACACAAACATTGTAGAGAATTTAAAATCTCTCGGCGCAAACATTTGGACTGAAAAAATTTAGGAAACGTGGTATACTTTGTATAGTAGGTTTGCATGATCTAGTAATCATGAGAGGTGATTTAAATGGAAATTTGTCCATATCTAGAAGAAACATTCAAAATCATCGGTCGAAGCTGGAATGGATTAATTTTAAATTATTTATCTAGATGTCCAGAACAGTCTGCACACTTCAGTGATATGAAGAAAGATTTGAAGACAATTACACCACGTTCTTTAAGCTTAAAACTTTCTGAACTGATGGAATGGGAGTTAGTAGAAAAGAACATCGTATCAAAAGCCCCCTTATCAATCGTTTATCATTTAACTGATAAAGGTGCTGCTTTAGCTGAGGCTTTAGTACCGATGGAAGAATGGGCACAAAAATATATTGAACTTGAATCTGAGAATCAAACAGATAATGTGGCCAATTCTTAATATAGACTTGAGAGAAGTAAGAGTTATTCCTTTTGGAGTAGCTCTTATTTTGCGTTATAAGCAGAAACGTTTAAAAAAATCTGAGAAAGGATAAACTATAAAGTAAGACGTAATACTAAGGAGTGACTGAATTGAGAATTCAAACTAAGCAATATATCAATGGTGAATGGGTTGATAGTGCAAGTGGCGAAACAATCGATGTCATCAACCCAGCAACTGAAGAAGTACTAGGTCAAGTTGCGAAAGGTAACAAAGAAGACGTAGATAAAGCAGTCCAAGCTGCAAAAGATGTTTATCTTGAATTCCGTCACAGCAGTGTAGAATATAGAAGAGACTTACTCGATAAAATTGTCAAAGAGTATGAAAATAGAAAACAAGATATTATTGAAGCGATTACTGATGAACTAGGTTCACCGCTTGAAAAATCCGAAAATGTGCATTATCAAATGGGACTTAATCACTTCTCAGAAGCAAGAGATGCATTGGATAATTTCCAATTTGAAGAAAGACGCGGTAATGACTTAGTGGTGAAAGAAGGTATTGGTGTTGCTGGTTTAATCACACCATGGAACTTCCCAACTAACCAAACATCATTAAAATTAGCAGCAGCATTCGCAGCTGGTAGTCCAGTCGTATTAAAACCTTCTGAATTAACACCATACGCAGCAATTATCTTAGCTGAAATCTTTGATAAAGCTGGTGTACCAAAAGGTGTATTCAACTTAGTAAATGGTGACGGCGAAGGTGTCGGCAATCCATTAAGTGAACATCCAGATGTACGCATGATGTCATTCACAGGTTCAGGACGTACAGGTGCAAAAATCATGGAAAAAGCAGCACAAGACTTCAAAAAAGTTTCACTTGAACTTGGTGGTAAATCACCTTATATCATTTTAGATGATGCAGATGTAGAAGAAGCTGCTGAAGCTGCAGTCGGCAAAGTTTATAACAACACAGGCCAAGTATGTACTGCAGGTACAAGAACTATTATTCCTGAATCAATGAAAGATAAATTCATTGAAGCAGCAAAAGAAAAAATGAGCCAAGTAAAAGTTGGAGATCCAAGAGAAGAAGGCGTTCAAATGGGTCCAATCATCAGCAAAAAACAATTTGATCAAGTTGAAGATTATATTCAAAAAGGTATCGATGAAGGTGCTGAATTAGTTCTTGGCGGTGTAGGTAAACCTGAAGGATTAGACAAAGGTTACTTCGCAAAACCAACAATCTTTGCGAATGTTGATAACCAAATGACTATCGCACAAGAAGAAATCTTTGGACCTGTAATGTCAATTATCACTTACAAAGACCTTAAAGAAGCAATTGAAATTGCGAACGAAACAAAATATGGTCTTGCTGGTTATGTATATGGTAAAGACTTAAACACTTTACGCAAAGTTGCACGTGAAGTTGAAGCAGGTACAATTGAAATCAATGAAGCAGGTCGCAAACCAGATTTACCATTCGGTGGTTATAAACAATCAGGTATCGGTAGAGAATGGGGCGACTATGGTATTGAAGAATTCTTAGAAATCAAATCAATTGCAGGTTACTATAATGAATAACCTTTGAATACTATTTGCTGGGCACGAAAGTGCCCAGCTTTTTTAATGGAGAAATAGTTAATTATACGCAATTGATAACGTTAGACCAATGATTGTTTTTGTAATTAAAATGGAAATTTGCTATGGTTATCTTATGAAAAATACTTTATAATAAGTAAATACGTAAAATTAAAACGAAATGAGTGTCAAACATGCCTGAAAGAGAACGTACATCTCCTCAATACGAGTCTTTCCACGAACTTTATAAGAACAACACTACTAAAGCGCTAACTCAAAAAGCAAAATCTCTTAAACTTACAAATTATAGTAAACTTAATAAAAAAGAATTAGTATTAGCTATCATGGAAGCTCAAATGGAAAAAGACGGCAACTATTATATGGAAGGTATCTTAGATGATATTCAACCTGACGGTTACGGTTTTTTAAGAACAGTCAACTATTCCAAGGGCGAAAAAGATATTTATATTTCTGCAAGCCAAATCCGCCGTTTTGAAATCAAACGAGGGGATAAGGTTACAGGTAAAGTCAGAAAGCCGAAAGATAATGAGAAATATTATGGTTTACTGCAAGTTGACTTCGTTAATGATCACAATGCAGAAGAAGTCAAAAAACGTCCTCACTTCCAAGCACTTACACCACTATATCCAGATGAACGTATTCGATTAGAAACAAAATCAACTAACTATTCCACACGTATCATGGACTTGGTTTCACCGATTGGTTTAGGCCAACGTGGTTTAATTGTCGCACCGCCTAAAGCAGGTAAAACAACGTTGCTTAAAGAAATTGCGAACGCCATTTCAGCAAACAAACCAGAAGCTAAATTGTTCATTTTATTAGTTGGAGAACGACCAGAAGAGGTAACAGATATTGAACGTTCAAGTGATGATGCAGAAGTAGTGCATTCAACATTTGATGAGCCGCCAGAACATCATGTTAAAGTTGCTGAATTATTACTAGAACGTGCGAAACGTTTAGTTGAAATCGGAGAAGACGTCATTATTTTAATGGACTCTATTACACGATTAGCACGTGCATACAACTTAGTTATTCCACCAAGCGGACGTACTTTATCAGGTGGTTTAGATCCGGCTTCATTACACAAACCTAAACATTTCTTTGGTGCGGCAAGAAATATTGAAGCAGGCGGCAGCTTAACGATTTTAGCCACTGCATTAATTGATACAGGTTCTAGAATGGACGATTTAATTTATGAAGAATTCAAAGGAACAGGTAACATGGAGCTTCATTTAGATCGTAAATTAGCTGAAAGACGTGTCTTCCCAGCTATTGATATTGGTCGAAGCTCAACACGTAAAGAAGAATTGCTGGTAGATAAGAAAGATTTAGAAAGCTTATGGCAATTACGTAATATGTTTACAGATTCTACAGACTTCACAGAACGTTTCATTAGAAAGTTAAAACGTTCGAAAAATAATGAAGAATTCTTCCAACAATTACAAAAAGCAGCTGAAGACAGCAAGCGTACAGGCAAGCCGATTATATAAATATAAATTTGATTTGTCTTCCAGAATGGGTTGCAATTTATTCTGGTAACAATTATAATTACTAAGTATTGGGTAAAAACTCACAAATAACTCTGTTCCAGATGGTTCAGGGCAAAGGAGCTGAAAATAATAATGAGACAAGGAATCCATCCTGAATACCACAAAGTAATTTTCTTAGATACTACTACTAACTATAAATTCTTAAGTGGTTCAACTAAAACATCATCAGAAACAATGGAATGGGAAGATGGTAACGAATATCCAGTTATCCGTTTAGATATTTCATCTGACTCACATCCATTCTACACAGGTCGTCAAAAATTCGCAGCAGCGGATGGCCGTGTTGAACGATTCAACAAAAAATTCGGTCTTAAATCAAACAACAATCAATAATATTGAATGTCATTTACTCTCGCTTTTAAAGCGAGAGTTTTTTTACTTTTTTGTCCGAATTCATTTGGATTTTCTTGCAGTTATTTCTCTATCAAAATTAAAAATATGATATAATGAGATGATTTTGTTTTGAAAAGGAAGGAAAAGCATAATGTATGAAACTTATCATTCCGGCTGGATTGAATGTATTACCGGCAGCATGTTCAGCGGTAAATCTGAAGAATTAATCCGCAGATTAAAACGCGGCATGTATGCAAAACAGAAAGTCGTTGTATTTAAACCTGCAATAGATAATCGTTACCATAAAGAAAAAGTGGTATCGCATAATGGTAATGCGATAGAAGCCATTACAATTAAAGCAGCTGAAGAAATCTTTGAACAGGATTTAACAGGGGTAGATGTCATCGGTATTGATGAAGTACAATTCTTTGAACATTCAGTAGTAGATATCGCACAAGAGTTGGCTGAACAAGGTCATCGTGTGATTGTTGCTGGATTGGATATGGATTTCAGAGGTGAACCTTTTGAACCGATGCCTCAACTAATGGCAGTCAGTGAACTTGTCACAAAGTTACAAGCCGTTTGTGCAGTCTGTGGTGCACCTGCCAGCAGAACGCAACGTTTGATTAATGGCAGACCTGCCAAAGCAGATGATCCGATTATTATGGTTGGTGCAGATGAAAGTTATGAACCGAGATGTCGTGCACATCATATTGTTGCACCAAGTGAGACTGAGAAGGAGGAATTATAATCATGTTTGATCAATTAGACATTGTTGAAGAACGTTATGAACAGTTGAACGAATTACTGAGTGATCCAGATGTGGTCAGTGATTCTGATAAACTGCGTGAATACTCAAAAGAACAATCTGATTTACAAAAAACAGTAGATGTTTATCGTGAGTATAAACAAAACAAAGAAGATATTGAAGAAATGAATGAAATGCTGAATGAAACAACAGACAAAGAAGAAGTCGACATGTTGAAATCAGATATCAGCGAATTAAAAAATACATTACCTGATTTAGAAGAACAATTAAAACTATTATTGATTCCTAAAGACCCAAATGATGACAAGAACGTTGTCGTTGAAATCCGTGCCGCAGCAGGTGGAGATGAAGCAGCCATCTTTGCGGGTGATTTATACCGTATGTATTCACGTTATAGTGAAGCACTAGGATATAAAACTGAAGTCATTGAAATGAATGACAGTGACCATGGCGGTTTCAAAGAAATCAGCTTTATTATCAATGGTCAAGGTGCTTATTCTAAATTAAAATACGAAAATGGCGCACACCGTGTACAACGTGTACCTGAAACTGAATCAGGCGGTCGTATTCATACGTCAACTGCTACTGTAGCGGTACTGCCTGAAGCGGAAGATGTAGAAATTGAAATTAGAAATGAAGACTTGAAAATTGAAACATATCGTTCAAGTGGTTCAGGTGGTCAGCACGTCAATACGACTGACTCAGCAGTACGTATTACGCATTTACCAACAGGTATTATTGCGACATCATCTGAAAAATCACAAATTCAAAACCGTGAAAAAGCATTGAAAGTGTTGAAAGCACGTGTGTATGATATGAAATTACAAGAAGAACAAGAAAAATACGCATCTGAAAGAAAATCAGCAGTGGGTACTGGGGACCGTTCAGAACGTATTCGTACGTATAACTATCCACAAAATCGTGTCACTGATCACCGTATCGGTTTAACAATTCAAAAGTTAGATCAAATCATCGAAGGTAAATTAGATGAAATTATCGATGCGTTAACAATGTCAGAACAGACAGAGAAATTGAAAGAATTGAACAACGTTGAATTATAAAGAAGCGGTTCAAGCTGCCTCAAAACAAGCGACTGCTCGTGGTTATGAATCGAAACGCGCAGAATGGCTGTTGCTAGATTTATTAGATTGGTCGTTGACGGACTATGTACTGCATATGCAGGATACCATGCCAGAAGAACATGAACGGTTATATCAACAAGCGGTCGAGCGTATGTTGACAGGGGAACCGATTCAATATATCACTGGCTTTCAAAGTTTCTTAGGAGAAAAGTTTCAAGTAGATGAACGTTGCTTAATACCAAGACCTGAAACAGAAGAAGTACTCATGTACTTTTTAGAACGTTTACCTAAGCAAAGTGTGGTGGCAGATATTGGGACGGGAAGCGGTATTTTAGCTGTCTCCTTAAAACGTTTAGAACCAAGTTTGACAGTGTATGCGTCAGATTTATATGAAGGACCGTTAACTATTGCTGAAGCTAATGCGAAGCTGCATCAAACAGAAATCACTTTTATACAAGGCAGTGATTTGGAACCTTACATTAAACAAGGTATTCGTTTAGATGGTTTGATTTCTAATCCGCCGTATATTGATGAAAGTGAATCTGTCGATATGGCCGAAACAGTTTTGAATTATGAACCACATCAAGCTTTATTCGCAGATGAACAAGGTTTAGCGATTTATCGTGCGATCATTGAAAAATTGCCGTATGTTTTAAATGATCAGGCACTTGTCGTCTTTGAAATTGGTTATAATCAAGGCGCAGTATTAAAAACGATGATTGAAACCATGTATCCAAAAGTACAAGTTGAAGTCGTCGCAGATATTAATCAAAACGATCGAATTGTCGCATTTAAATGGTCAGCTTAAACAGAGGATGAGAAGTTATGGGAGAAGAAGGGGAATCGCACATTCCCTGTTCTCGCATAACTTCTTATTTTGTTTTACAATTAAATTGAAAGGACGTGCAGCAGAAAATGATGACAAAAACATGGGATTTACGTAACCAATTACAGACAGAACAAGGTCAACGTGCATTAAATGAAATCAGTGACATCTATCATGCGGGCGGTTTAGTCGCAATTCCGACAGAGACAGTTTATGGATTAGGAGCTAACGCATGTGATGATCAAGCCGTACGTCGTATCTATGAAGCGAAAGGACGTCCATCTGATAATCCTTTAATCATTCATATTCATGATAAAAGTCAATTGAATGATTTTGTGGCTTCTTATTCAAAAGAAGTGGAACAATTAATGGATGCGTTTTGGCCAGGGCCGATTTCTTTTATCTTACCGTTGAAACCAGGTTACTTATGTGAACGTGTCTCAGGAGGTCTTGACTCTATCGCAGTGAGAATGCCGAGTCATCCTATTGGTCGTGCTATTTTGAAATATACAAATCTGCCGATTGCTGCACCGAGTGCTAATATTAGCGGCAGACCTTCACCTACAACTTTCTCACATGTCTTTAATGATATGGACGGACGGGTAGAAGGAATAGTAAATGGTGATCAAAGTGAAGAAGGTTTAGAAAGTACAGTACTTGACTGCACACAATATCCTTATAGAATTGCAAGACCAGGTGCGATAACAGAAGAAATGATTGACTCTGTATTGCCAGGTTCTGTAGACCACGATGCACAATTAAATACAGAAAAACCAATCGCACCAGGTATGAAGTATAAACATTATTCACCACTAACACCTGTAGCGATGCTGACAAGTTTAACACAAGCTATTTCAGAGGATAAAGATTGGTCGCATACATTGTTTGCGGTACCTGCGACATTGCAGGCTTACTTGCCAAAAGATGCTATTTATCGCGAACTTGCAAAAGATGTCACTGATTTAAAATCCGCAAATCATATGCTATATCAAATTCTGCACGAGCTTGATACGGATGAATCCATTGAACAAGGTTATATTTATCGTTTTGAACCTACAGATGAAAGTACAGCTTTCTTAAATCGTTTAGAAAAAGCAACAGGTAATCAACAAATAGGAGCGGATCAACTGTGAAAATAATCTTTGTTTGTACAGGAAATACATGTCGCAGTCCAATGGCTGAAAGTATTGCGAAATCATTAATGCCTGAACATACCTTTTATTCAAGAGGTTTATTTGCGATGAATGGTCAAACTGCAGCTGCACATACACAATCTATTTTAGAAGAAAAAAATTTAGATTCGCCGACAAAGGCTTGTCAGTTGTCTGAAAGTGATTTAGATGCAGACTTGATTTTGACAATGACTGAAGGACATAAGCAACAACTCGAAATGATGTATGCGCAACCATTACCGGTATATACGCTTTATGAGTTTGCAGGCCAAAAAGGTGAAGTTTCAGATCCCTATGGCGGAGACCTCAATCAATACCAACAGATTTATAATGAACTGAATTACTTATTGAACGAAGTGAAGTTAAGATTGGAAAAAGATGTTAATAATTAGTATGAGTTGAGCTTTAAATGCGTTATAATAGCAACTATATAGCATCGTTTGCTTTACATAAGCGAGAACTTTTCTGTTTTCGCTTGAGATGAGTTTACAAAGGGGTGGAATTAAATGGAAAATTTGAAGTTATTGCTTAATGAGTTAAAAGAACAAGATTTCTTCAAACCCGGAGAAATTTGTGTTATTGGTTGTTCAACATCTGAGGTTATCGGTGAGCGAATCGGCTCAGTCGGTTCAATGGAAGTAGCACAAGAAATCTTTGATGCTTTGATGGAAATCCGTAAAGAGACAGGTGTCACTTTTGCATTCCAAGGTTGCGAGCATATCAATAGGGCAATTACTATCGAAAGAGAACATTTCAATCCACTTACAATGGAAGAAGTTACAGTTGTGCCCGCAACGCATGCTGGCGGCAGTATGTCGACATATGCTTATCGTCACTTAGACAATCCGATGGTTGTTGAACATATCACTGCTGATTGCGGTATTGATATCGGTCAAACAATGATCGGTATGCATATCAAACATGTTGCAGTACCTGTACGTACTTCAGTGAAGCGTGTCGGGGATGCGGTCGTGACACTTGCGACTTCTAGACCTAAGCTAATCGGCGGCGAACGTGCTCACTATACTTTATAACTAAATGAATTGGGGGAATGATGTCATGTCATTTATCGAAAAGGAAGACAAAGCAGTATTTGAAGCTATTCAAAACGAATACAATCGTCAGAATAACAACATTGAATTAATCGCATCAGAAAACTTTGTGTCAGAAGCAGTAATGGAAGCACAAGGTTCAGTATTGACTAACAAGTATGCTGAAGGTTACCCAGGACGCCGTTATTATGGCGGCTGCCAATTTGTAGATGTAACAGAAACATTAGCGATTGAACGTGCGAAAGAGTTATTTGGTGCAGAACACGTTAACGTACAACCACATTCAGGTTCACAAGCAAATATGGCAGTTTATTTAGTTGCATTGGATTACGGTGACACTGTATTAGGTATGAACTTAAGCCATGGCGGTCACTTGACACATGGTGCTAAAGTCAACTTCAGCGGACAATTTTATAACTTTGTCGAATACGGTGTAGATAAAGAAACAGAACGCATCGATTACGAAGAGGTACGTCGTCTTGCGAAAGAAAACAAACCTAAATTAATCGTTGCGGGAGCATCAGCTTACCCAAGAGAAATCGACTTCAAGAAATTCAAAGAAATTGCTGATGAAGTCGGTGCTAAATTAATGGTAGACATGGCACATATCGCTGGTTTAGTAGCTGCAGGTTTACATCAAAACCCAGTAGACTATGCTGATTTTGTGACAACTACAACGCATAAAACTTTAAGAGGCCCTCGTGGCGGTATGATTCTTACTAAAAAAGAATATGCGAAACAAATTGATAAAACAATTTTCCCAGGTATTCAAGGTGGACCATTAGAACATGTTATTGCGGCAAAAGCAGTAGCATTCGGTGAAGCATTGCAACCTGAGTTCAAAGTTTATCAAGAACAAGTCATCAAAAATGCGAAAGCATTAGCTGATACGTTAATCAATGAAGGCTTCAGAGTTGTTTCTGGTGGTACAGAAAACCACTTAGTAGCGGTTGATGTTAAAGGTTCATTTGGTATTACAGGTAAAGAAGCGGAAGAAGCATTAGATGAAGTGGGCATTACTTGTAACAAAAACACAATTCCATTTGACCAAGAAAAACCATTCGTAACAAGCGGTTTACGTTTAGGTACACCAGCTGCAACAACACGTGGATTCGATGAAAAAGACTTTGAAGAAGTAGGTAAAATCATCAGCCTAGTTGTTCAAAATCCTAAAGATGAAGCGAAGTTAAAAGAAGCTTCTGAACGCGTACAAGCTTTGACTTCAAAACATCCACTATATAAATAAGAGAACTAGGAGGCTATTCCTTTATGGGAAAAGTACATGTATTTGATCATCCGTTAATTCAACATAAATTAAGTTACATCCGTGACGTCCACACTGGAACAAAAGAGTTCAGAGAGTTAGTAGACGAAGTCGGTATGTTAATGGCATATGAAGTGACAAGAGATTTGGAACTTCAAGATGTTGAAATCGAAACACCCGTGACTAAAACGGTAGCGAAAAGATTATCTGGTAAAAAACTAGCGTTTGTACCGATTCTTAGAGCTGGTTTAGGTATGACACAAGGTGTCTTAAGCTTAATCCCTGCAGCGCGTGTCGGTCATGTCGGTTTATATCGTGACCCAAAAACATTGGAAGCAGTCGAATACTTTGTTAAATTGCCTCAAGATATTGAGGAAAGACAAATTATTGTTGTAGATCCAATGTTAGCAACAGGTGCTTCAGCAATTGAAGCTATCAACTCATTGAAAAATCGTGGTGCGAAACATATTCGTTTCATGTGCTTGATTGCTGCGCCTGAAGGTGTGGAATTACTTCAAGAAGCGCACCCGGATGTTGATATTTATATTGCAGCACTTGATGAAAAATTGAATGATAAAGCATATATCATCCCAGGTTTAGGTGATGCTGGAGACCGTTTATTCGGTACAAAATAAAAAGTGTTCAGCAGTCACACATGTTAACCCATGTGCATGCTTTAAATGGAAATAAGAGATAAATAGATATAAGAGTATGCAAATTGTTTAGCGTAGATGAACAGAAAGTTCAATCTGTGATGCCATAACATTGCATACTCTTTCTCTGTATAGGAGGCATTGACTTGAAGAAAATAATGACAATCTTCGGCACGCGACCTGAAGCAATCAAAATGGCGCCATTAGTCAATCAATTAAAACATGAAGAAGCGCTAGAACCTGTGGTTGTCGTTACGGCTCAACATAGAGAAATGCTTGATGCTGTACTAGAAACATTTGATATTCAACCAGATTATGATTTAAATATTATGAAGGCAGGGCAAACATTATCAGATATTACTTCTAGAGTTTTAAAAGGATTGGAAGCTATTATTCAACAAGAGAAACCAGATATGATATTAGTCCACGGTGATACGATGACTGCATTTGCCAGCGGTTTAGCAGCATTTTACAATCAAGTCGCTATAGGTCATGTAGAAGCTGGATTAAGAACTTGGAATAAGTATTCGCCTTATCCTGAAGAGATGAATCGCCAAATGATCAGCTGTTTATCAGATATTCATTTTGCGCCGACAAAACAAGCGAAGGCGAATCTATTAAAAGAGAATATACCTAGCGCTAAAGTTGTAATTACAGGCAACACTGCCATTGATGCTATGAATACTACAATTCAAAAGGATTATCATTCAGAAGTGATGAAACGTCATAAAGACAAGCGCGTTATTTTATTGACAGCGCATCGTAGAGAAAATTTAGGTGAACCCATGGCACATATTTTCAGTGCAGCACGAAGATTAGTGGAAGCTCATGAGGATGTGGTGTTGGTTTATCCTATGCATAAGAATCCTAAAGTACGTGAAATTGCACAACAGTATCTCAGTGATCATGATCGTATAGAATTGATAGAACCTTTAGATGTCGTAGATTTTCATAACTTTGCCCATCAGTCTTATTTGATACTAACAGATTCAGGCGGTATTCAAGAAGAAGCACCATCTTTAGGCAAACCAGTTTTAGTATTAAGAGATACAACAGAACGACCTGAAGGTGTAGAAGCGGGTACCTTGAAATTGACTGGTACGGATGAAGAAGATGTGTATCGAGAAGCTGAATTATTATTAACGAATAAAGCACTTTATCAGCAAATGAGTGAAACTGCCAATCCTTATGGTGATGGTAAAGCTTCGAAACGCATTTGTGACAATATTAAGTATTATTTTAATCTGACAAGCGAAAAACCTGTAAATTTTAATGAAAATAAAGACAATTATGAATGATTTGTTAAAAATGTGTCTAATTTGTGACAAAAATCACTCATAAGAATTGCATGTTTTGAATGTAATTGACACGCGTTCCATTGCTATATTATGATTAAAAATGTATGGATGAAATGGTTTACAAATGATTCGTATCTCCATGTGAAATGAGGCACAATAAATGAAACAGTTCAACTTAATTTTTAAGCAATATCTTCAATATTACATTTATTGGTTGTTAGCCTTGGTTGTAATAGCAATTTTTATACCAAAGCCTTTCATTATTGGTCTTATCATCGGTTCATTTGGTTCCTTGATCAATACATACATCTTTGAATTATATTTATCTCAGGCGCAGAAACATGAAACGTCTCAGATATCTACAGGTGGGATATGGCGCTTTTTAGTGGCACTTGCTGCTTGTATTATCTGGGTTTATTTCAAAAACCAAGTGAATATTATTGGTGTAATGATTGGTTTAATGATTTCATACCTATTAATCATTTTTCGACCATTTCTTCACAAAATGTAATACAAATCAACGAATGAAAGAGGTGAGTATTATATGCAACATAAAAGCCCTGTAGTTACATGGGAGCTATTTGGTTTAGATATCAAATTCAACTTGGCTAGTATTTTAATGGTAATTATTACAGCAATTATTGTTTTAGCAATAGCCATAGCTTGTACACGTAACTTACAGAAACGACCGACTGGCAAACAGAACTTCATCGAATGGGTCTTTGACTTTGTTAGAGGCATCATCGAGAGTAACCTTGCATGGAGACATGGCGGTCAATTCCACTTCTTGGCAGTGACATTAATTATGTTTATCTTTATCGGTAACATGTTGGGTCTGCCATTTGCGATAGTCATCGACCATACGCTATGGTGGAAATCTCCGACAGCTGATGCCACAGTTACTCTGACGTTGGCAATGTTAATGATTCTGTTGACACATTACTACGGTATCAAGTTGCGCGGAGCGAAAGGTTACTTTAAAAATTATGCTCAGCCTTTCTTAGCGTTAACACCTGTCAATATATTTGAAGAATTTACAAATACATTGACGCTCGGTCTACGTTTATACGGTAATATTTACGCTGGTGAAATTTTAATCGGCTTATTATCTACTTTAATCATAGGCCATGCAGCTTGGGGTTGGATTATCAGTATTCCAGGCTTAATTGCTTGGCAAGCATTCTCGATTTTCATCGGTACGATCCAAGCGTATATCTTTATCATGTTATCCATGGTATACATGTCCCACAAAGTTGCGGACGACCACTAGTTTTTCCACATTAAAATTTTATAAAAATATTTAGGAGGATTTTTTAATATGAATTTAATCGCAGCGGCAATCGCAATTGGTTTATCAGCACTTGGTGCAGGTATTGGTAATGGTCTTATTGTATCTAGAACAGTTGAAGGTGTAGCACGTCAACCAGAAGCACGTGGACAATTAATGTCAATCATGTTCATCGGTATCGGTTTAGTTGAGGCATTACCTATCCTTGGCCTTGTTATCACATTCATCGTCTTATTCATGTAATTTATACATCGATACTAACGGCGAAGTCTCACATCGACTCTCGCCATTTCTTTCGTAAACAACTATCGTAAGAGCCAATAGAGGACTTTGAATGAAAGGAGTGTCCAAGTACTGTGACTGCGACTACAAACACATTAGTTTTAGGTGCTGCAGGCGGCGGTGTTGAATGGGGTTCAGCATTAGTAACATTAATTACTTTCTTAATCCTTTTAGCATTGCTTAAAAAGTTCGCATGGGGTCCATTGAAACAAGTCATGGATAAACGTGAACGCGATATCAACAAAGATATCGATGATGCAGAACAAGCTAAAATTAATGCTCAAAAATTAGAAGAACGAAATAGACAAACACTAAGAGAAACTCAAGAAGAGGTTCAAAAAATCTTAGAAGAAGCAAAAGTTCAAGCGCGTGACCAACATGAACAAATCATTCATGAAGCTAACGTCCGTGCAAACGGCATGATTGAAACTGCACAAAGTGAAATCAACAGCCAAAAAGAACGTGCAATCTCTGAAATCAACGATGAAGTTTCTAAACTATCAGTTCTGATTGCATCTAAAATTTTACAAAAAGATATCTCAGAACAAGATCAAAAAGACTTGATCGACAAGTACATTAAAGAGGTAGGGGATAAATAATGGCAGATGTTGCTAAAAAATATGCCCAAGCACTGTATGAAACGTCACTCGATAAAGATGTTTTAGATTTAATGTACGATGAATTTGCTGTTATTGATGAAGCAGTAATTCCTTATAAAGAGAAATTAAAATCTTTCGATGAAGATCCAAAGAATATTGCACAAAACCGCAAAGCTTTTGTTGATGCAACATTCCAAGATATCAATGAATACTTAAAAAACATGTTATATGTCTTAGCTGAAAATCGTAATCTTGCGATTATCTCAGAAGTATTCAGAGCATTCCAAGGTTTATACAATCAACACTATAATCAAGACTTTGCAACGGTTGAGTCTGTATATGAGCTTTCTCCAGAAGAACTGGACAAAGTAGGGGAGTCTTTAATTCAACGTACAGGACTTGAAAGAGTCATTCTTACAAATGAAATCAATCCAGCACTCATCGGCGGTTTGAGAACAACTGTAGGAACTAAAGTATATGACGGCAGTATTCAAAATGATCTTATTAACTTAGAGAGAAGATTTACTAGAACGAAATAATAATTATAGAGGAGTGACATAGATGGCCATAAAAGCTGAAGAGATTAGTGCATTACTTCGCTCACAAATTGAAAATTATGAGTCAGAGATGTCTGTTACTGATGTTGGTACAGTAATTCAGATTGGTGACGGTATTGCATTAGTTCACGGATTAAACGACGTTATGGCTGGTGAGTTAGTAGAATTCCATAATGGTGTGCTTGGACTAGCTCAAAACTTAGAAGAATCTAACGTCGGTATTGTAATTTTAGGACCATACACTGACATTAAAGAAGGCGACGAAGTTAAACGTACAGGACGTATCATGGAGGTGCCTGTAGGTGAAGAATTAATCGGTCGTGTCGTGAATCCATTAGGTCAACCACTTGATGGACAAGGTCCAATTGAAACAAATAAAACACGCCCAGTTGAAGAAAAAGCAACAGGCGTTATGGCAAGAAAATCAGTTGACGAACCATTACAAACAGGTATCAAAGCGATTGACGCATTAGTACCAATCGGTCGTGGTCAACGTGAGTTAATCATCGGTGACCGTCAAACTGGTAAAACAACAATTGCAATCGATACAATCTTGAACCAAGCGGATCAAGACATGATTTGTATCTATGTAGCAATTGGTCAAAAAGAATCAACAGTACGTGCGACTGTAGAAAAATTAAGACAGCATGGTGCTTTAGATTACACAATCGTTGTAACTGCATCAGCAGCTGACCCAGCTCCATTATTATACATTGCGCCATATGCAGGTGTAGCAATGGGTGAAGAATTCATGTTCGACGGTAAACAAGTGTTAATCGTTTATGATGATTTAACTAAACAAGCAGCAGCTTACCGTGAACTTTCATTATTACTTCGCAGACCACCAGGTCGTGAAGCATACCCAGGTGACGTTTTCTATCTACATAGTAGATTATTAGAACGTGCAGCTAAATTGAACGATGAATTAGGTGGCGGTTCAATTACTGCATTACCTATCATTGAAACACAAGCCGGAGATATCTCTGCTTATGTTCCAACAAACGTAATCTCAATCACTGATGGACAAATCTTCTTAGAATCAGACTTGTTCTTCTCAGGGGTACGTCCAGCGATCAACGCCGGATTCTCAGTATCTCGTGTAGGTGGTTCAGCGCAAATTAAAGCAATGAAAAAAGTTGCGGGTACTTTACGTTTAGACTTAGCTTCATACCGTGAGTTAGAATCATTCGCGCAATTCGGTTCAGACTTAGATGAATTCACAGCAAGAAAATTAGAACGTGGTAAACGTACAGTTGAAGTTCTTAAACAAGGACAAGGTGAACCATTACCAGTTCAAAACGAAGTATTAATCATCTACGCATTAGTTAATGGCTTCTTAGATGATATCCCAGTTCAAGACGTTCAACGTTTTGAAGCAGAAATCATCAGCTGGACTAAAAACAATGCGCCAGAAATCTTAGATGAAATCAAAACAAAAGGTACTTTACCTGACAAAGAAAAAATGAACAGCGCAATTGAAAACTTCAAACGCAGTTTCAGTATTTCTGAAGAGTAAGATGAAGCGAAGTATAAATAAGGTGGTGAAATAATGGGATCTCTAAAGGATATTGATTCAAGAATCAAGTCGACGAAAAAAATGAATCAAATTACCAAAGCGATGAACATGGTAGCGAGTTCTAAGCTCAACAGAGCGCAACGTAACACGAACCAGTTCAAACCTTATATGGAAAAAATGCAAAATGCGATTACAGCAGTTGCAGGCCAAACGACTTCTAATCATCCGATGCTGAAGAAACGTCCGGTTAAAAAACGTGGTTACTTAGTTATTTCAAGTGATCGTGGATTAGCTGGTGCATATAACGCAAATATCTTGAAGAAAGTGGTACAAGATATCGAAGCGCGTGGTGAAAGTCAGAGCGATTATAAATTACTCGTTCTTGGTAAAGTAGGTATTGATTTCTTCAAAAACAGAGACTATGAAGTAGACTTTGCATTGCCGGATGTTCCAGATCAACCGTCATACAAAGATATTTCTTCTGTAACGAAGAAAGCAATCGATTTATATAGCAACGGTGATATTGATGAGTTGGAAATTTACTACAACAAATTCGTCAACGTTCTTGAAAATACGCCAACTGCAAGAAGAGTATTACCATTAGCAGAAGAAGATACAAGTTCAGGACATGGACAAATGTCTTCATATGAATTCGAACCAGATAAAGAATCAATTTTAAATATTATTTTGCCGCAATATGTAGAAAGCTTAATTTACGGCTCAATTCTGAATGCGAAAGCCAGCGAGCACGCATCTAGAATGACTGCCATGAAGAATGCTTCTGATAATGCGAGCGACCTTATTGACGATTTATCATTAGAATATAACCGAGCACGTCAAGCAGCAATCACACAACAAATTACTGAGATTGTCGGTGGCGCAACAGCTCTTGAATAGTATATTAAAGGAGGAAAAAAGAATGGGTGTAGGCCGCGTAACACAAATCATGGGTCCAGTTATTGACGTAAGATTCAATCATGATGAACTGCCTAAGATTAATAACGCATTAGTGCTAGATGTACCTAAGAAAGATGGCACGACTGAATCTCTTACATTAGAAGTAGCACTTGAATTAGGCGACGACGTAGTTAGAACTATCGCCATGGACTCTACAGACGGAATTAAACGTGGTGACGACGTTAAAGACACTGGTCGTCCAATCAGTGTACCTGTCGGTGAAGATACGTTAGGAAGAGTATTTAACGTTTTAGGTGATCCAATCGATAATGATGGACCGATTTCTGAATCAGTTCCACGTGAACCAATTCATAGACAACCACCTAAATTTGATGAATTATCAACAAAAGTTGAACTACTTGAAACTGGTATCAAAGTAGTAGACTTATTAGCACCATATATCAAAGGTGGTAAAGTTGGTTTATTCGGTGGTGCCGGAGTAGGTAAAACTGTATTAATCCAAGAATTAATTAATAACATCGCTCAAGAACACGGCGGTATTTCAGTATTCGCAGGTGTTGGTGAACGTACACGTGAAGGTAACGACTTGTACTTCGAAATGAGCGACAGTGGTGTTATCAAGAAAACAGCGATGGTATTCGGACAAATGAACGAACCACCTGGTGCACGTATGCGTGTAGCTTTATCAGGTTTAACAATGGCTGAATACTTCCGTGATGTTAAAGGACAAGACGTTCTTTTATTCATCGATAATATTTTCCGCTTCACACAAGCAGGTTCTGAGGTATCAGCATTGCTTGGCCGTATGCCATCAGCCGTTGGTTACCAACCAACATTGGCAACAGAAATGGGTCAATTACAAGAACGTATCACTTCTACAATGAAAGGTTCTATCACATCTATCCAAGCGGTATTCGTACCTGCCGATGACTATACTGACCCAGCGCCAGCAACAGCTTTCGCTCACTTAGACTCAACAACTAACTTAGAGCGTAAATTAACAGAAATGGGTATCTACCCAGCCGTTGACCCATTAGCGTCAACTTCACGTGCGCTTGAACCAAGCATCGTTGGTCAAGAACACTATGATGTTGCTCGTCGTGTACAATCAACATTACAAAAATACAGAGAATTACAAGATATCATCGCAATCTTAGGTATGGATGAATTATCTGATGAAGATAAGAGCACAGTTGAACGCGCAAGACGTATTCAATTCTTCTTATCTCAAAACTTCCACGTTGCAGAACAATTCACTGGTCAAAAAGGTTCATACGTACCTGTTAAGCGTACAGTTGAAGACTTCAAAGACATTCTTGAAGGTAAATACGACCACATCCCTGAAGATGCATTCCGTTTAGTCGGCAGCATGGACGATGTATTAGAAAAAGCTAAAGACATGGGTGTTGAAGTATAATATTAGGAGGTAAAGTTTAATGAACACAATGAACGTTAATATTGTTACTCCTAATGGTTCTGTTTATAACCAAGATGATGTTGAAATTGCGATTCTGCAGACAGTTGGAGGCGACATTGGTGTAATGGCCGGCCATTTACCAACTGTTACAGCAATTAAAACAGGTTATGTTAAAGTAAATTATACAGATGGGATTGATTTCATTGCGGTCAGTGATGGTTTCGTTGAAATCAGACATGAAAGCACATCAATTATTGTACAGACAGCAGAAAAAGCTGAAGATATTGATATCAGACGCGCTAAATCGGCTAAAGAAAGAGCAGAATCACATTTGAATAACAATGACGAAGATACTGACATTAACAGAGCAGAACGAGCTTTAGAACGTGCGGAAAACCGCATTAAAGTTTCGGAAATGAAATAATAACAACCATAAAGTATAGGATATATCTCACTTTGAGGTATATCCTATTTTTTAATGTCAAATTTTAGGGTAAACATATGAGTGAACAGATATTAGGATTTTGAATTTCTAAGTAAGAATGTATGATTTTACTTTATTTTCATGTACAATATGAGACAGTAAACAATTGAGGAGACGACAAAGATCATGGAATATTTAGGGCAATTTGCGATTGCGCATTTGATTATGCATGTGCTTTGTATCTGTGTCGCATATTGGGCATTGAATGCGATTAGGTTGGATCAATTCTTTAAAAAGGGTTATCCTGTCCAAGTACAAGTGTTGATTATATTTCTTGCGATTTTAATCGGGACAGGAGTTAGTAATTTCATCATAGATTTATTGCAATTTTCAACGCAACTTAAATATCTTGGCCGCTAATCGTTTGAGTGTAATTCAAATGTTTTTCCATATATAATAATAGGTAATAGAAGAGATGAGAAATTTTTAAATTGAAGATGTTCAGGAGTTAAAAAGTGGAGGAGTAGTAATGAATAGAGATAGAATGATTATTAAAGGCGGAAATCGTCTAGTAGGAGAAGTACAAGTTGAGGGAGCAAAAAATGCAGTATTGCCAATTTTAACTGCATCATTGTTAGCTTCAAAGGGAGCGAGTACATTACATAATGTGCCTGAGTTAAGCGATGTTGAAACGATTAATAATGTACTTTCAACGCTTAATGCTGAAATTGAGTATCATAAAGAGGATAACAGCGTGACAGTTGATGCGACGAAACAATTGAATTCAGAAGCACCTTATGAATATGTCAGTAAAATGCGTGCGAGTATTTTAGTCATGGGTCCATTGCTTGCACGTTTAGGTCATGCAAAAGTAGCTTTACCAGGCGGTTGCTCTATCGGAAGCAGACCGATTGAACAACATATCAAAGGATTTGAAGCACTAGGTGCCAAAATTCATTTAGAAAACGGCTTTGTCTTTGCAGAAACTGCAAATGGTTTAACAGGTGCAGAGATTCACTTAGATTTCCCAAGTGTAGGTGCTACGCAAAATATCATCATGGCAGCTTCATTAGCAAAAGGTAAATCTGTTATCGAGAATGTTGCACGTGAACCAGAAATCGTTGACCTAGCAAACTACATTAACGAAATGGGCGGTAATGTAACCGGTGCAGGAACAGATACAATTACGATTCATGGTGTCGAAGCTTTACATGGTGTAGAACATGCGATTATCCCAGATCGTATTGAAGCAGGTACATTACTTGTAGCAGGCGCTATTACAAGAGGCGATGTTTTAGTTAAAGGTGCAATTAAAGAACATTTAACAAGCTTGTTGTATAAACTAGAAGAAATGGGTGTCAACTTATCATATGAAGATAAAGGTATCCGAGTATCTGCAGAAGGTGAATTGCAACCAGTAGATATCAAAACATTACCACACCCAGGATTCCCTACAGATATGCAATCACAAATGATGGCGTTATTGTTAACAGCTGAAGGACATAAAGTCATTACAGAAACTGTCTTTGAAAATCGCTTTATGCATGTTGCTGAATTCAAACGAATGAATGCTCAAATTACGGTTGAAGGACGCAATGCAAAAATTACAGGTAAAAGCCATTTACAAGGCGCACAAGTGAAAGCAACTGATTTACGCGCTGCAGCAGCATTGATTTTAGCCGGTTTAGTGGCTGAAGGTACTACTGAAGTTTCAGAATTACAACACTTAGATAGAGGTTACGTAAACTTTAACGGTAAACTTAAAGCTTTAGGTGCTGATATTGAGCGTGTTAATAAATAAGTAAGTAGGGGATTAAGATGATTAAACGCTTTTATTTTAAAGTGATAAAATTACCGATTGGTTTTCACATACTCATCGTTATGCTTATGATGCTTTTGATGTTTTTCATCGGTATGTGTATCGGTTTTATATTGAATCATCAAAATCCGCTTAATATATTTGAATACCAGACTTGGTATCATTTCAAGCAAATTTTTGGAGGCTAGTAACATGGAAACAATTTTTGACTATAACCAAATTAAAAACATTATCCCACACCGCCAACCTTTTTTATTAATTGATAAAGTTGTTGAGTATGAAGAAGGTCAACGTTGTGTGGCTATTAAACAAGTATCAGGTAATGAACCATTCTTCCAAGGTCATTTCCCAGAATACGCGGTTATGCCAGGCGTGTTGATTACTGAAGCATTAGCACAAACTGGTGCAGTTGCGATTTTAAACAGTGAACAAAACAAAGGTAAAATCGCATTATTCGCTGGTATTGATAAATGTCGTTTCAAAAGACAAGTTGTACCTGGTGATACATTACAGTTAGAAGTTGAAATTACTAAAATGCGTGGACCAATTGGTAAAGGCACTGCGAAAGCAACTGTTGATGGTCAATTGGCATGTAGCTGTGAATTAACATTCGCAATCCAAGATGTATAAGCTGATATAAAAAGACTGAGACAATAGATATAAAGCATTGCTTTAATTCATCTATATTGTCTCAGTCTTTTTTTAATCTTCTCTTTTTTCGTCTTTTAAACGTGGTTTTGATTGCATCATACGGTTGAATGAAGTCTTCAATTCTTCACCAGATAATCCATCATCTACAAGTTGTGCTAATAAATTTTCAGCATAAACTTGTCTTAATGTATAGACGTGGCAATCAAAAATAATAGACATACGCTCATTATCGTATAATGAAATATTTTTAATCGTTGCATCGAATAATGCAGGATCATTAGAAGGACGTGTAATCACAACACGTATATCTAATAATGTTTCATCATCCATATATTCTTTCATAATATCGTAGTGGTTACTGGAGATTACAATTTCTAACAACCAGCCGGTGCCGCTTTGTTCTTTATTGATAATTACACCATCATAGAGTTCATATTCTATAACGCCACCGTGTTCAGTGACAATTTGGAATCTGACTGCTTTAAATGTTTTCAATTGAAGTCACTCCAATCTTTTTAAAATCTGCAAATTTTTTCTTTCTGATTCTAGTATAGCGTAAAAGATAAAAATATTTGAGAGATAGTACAGAAAATTAACCAATCAACTATAAAATTTCTCTTAATTTGTGTTTTGACGATATGTATCAATCTGAATATGATAGTAACCAAGGAGGTGACAAAATGCTTAATAAAATCGTTATTGTAGGAAGATTGACGAAACAACCTCAATTGACAGCAAAGGAGGAATCAGACATTGTATACTTTAGTGTTGCGACAGAACGTCATTATAACTATCAAGGCCAGAACAAACAATCTGTAGACTTTATTAATTGTAAGGCTTTTGGCAAGATTGCCCGAAATATTGCCAGCTATACACAAAAAGGATCGCTTGTCGGTATTACTGGCTATATGCATTCCTACAAATATGAAAAAGATAATCAAACACATTTCGGTATGGAGCTGGTTGTAGAAACAATCAAATTTATCTCGCATCCGAATGACAATTCAAGTTGTCAATTCTCATCACACCATGCACAAACGGACACTTTGATGGGTGAATATGAAGGAAGCCCGTCCTTCGACGCCATTCATCTCTAACTACCAAGTTATCCATTGACATTATATATGCTTAACTGCATATCTCCCAAAATCAAATTGCAACAACCAGCATGATGTATCCATCTCTATCCTGTTCAAAGTATCATGCTGTCCTCTCGTTAATTAAAAGTAATTCATTATGATGTTAGAATTATCCTTCTTTCTATTATAGGAAGGTTCCTATAATCTATTCCAAACTCTATTTTTAAACTCTATTTAGTCCAACGCATAGCTTTTACTGCGAAAGATGCTTGGATTGCTCCATTTTCAATTTTGTACTTTCAACTTAATCCATAAAAAACTCTTTAAATATACTAATACTCACCAAGACTTTGCATAAATTTCACTTTATGCAGGGTCTTTTTTCATAAAAACTACGTTTGACAGAGAAGAAATCGGGTTTTATTGCGGTTTTTTCTAGAAGTTTTAGCCGATGTAAAGGGTAAAATAACCCTTCAATTATCTGAAAGATTACATAAATGTTACATAGGTTAAGAGCCAAAATTCAGTTCGAATGTGATATTAATAGGATTTGAAGTGATAGTAAGATATCTAACTATTTTATTTTAATGTAATTTACACGTAAAATTAAGCTGTATTTTTTTATTTCGTTGTAACCTACACCCTGATTTCAGATGATATAGTTGTAATTGCAAATTGATGATATTAATCACACGAAAAAACAATTACCTTATAGGAGGATTTTTAGAAATGAAAAAATTATTAGTAGCTTCATCAGCAACAGCAGCATTATTCGCAGTAGGAGTAGGAGCAGAAGCTCACGCATCTGAACAAGGAAATGCAGATCAAGCACAATTAGCAGAAACAGCATTAAACAATCCTGAACAATTAAACGAAAGCCCTGTACAAGAAGGCGCTTATAATATTAACTTTGAATATAATGGTTTAGACTTCAACTTTGAATCAGACGGTCAATATTGGAGCTGGAGCTATGGTCAAGCAGGCGGTAACGCACCAGCAGCTCAAACTACAACTCAACAAGCACCAGCAGCTCAACAAGCTCCAGTAGCTGAGCAAGCAGCACCTCAAGCACAAGAAGCAACAACTCAACAAGCACCAGCACAACAAGCAGCACCTCAAGCTCAACAAGCTGCTCCACAACAATCAGCAAGCACTGGTTCATCAGTTGGTTTAAATGATCACTTACGTGCAATTGCACAACGTGAATCAGGTGGCGACATCCACGCAATCAACCCATCATCAGGTGCAGCAGGTAAATTCCAATTCTTACAATCAACTTGGGATTCAGTAGCACCAGCTGAATGGGTAGGTAAATCACCAGCATCAGCACCAGAAAGCGTACAAGACGCAGCAGCTGTTAAATTATATGACGGTGGCGCAGGTGCAGGTCACTGGGTTACTGCATAATTCAGTTAACTGATTATAAATAAATAGTTAAAAAATCTATCAGGCAGGTTATCTCCAATTTAGGAGGTAACCTGCCTTTTGTAATATGTATGTAAAGAAAGACACAAGAAATATATATTGTTGTAACCTATGTTATTAGGATAGATGCTATTATAAAGACATCAAATAAATGATTTAATACAAACACCTTATGGGAGGACATATTTTACATGAAGAAATTACTAGTAGCATCGACAGCGGTGACAGCTGCTGCAGCAGTATTGGCAACAGGAATTGGAACTCAAGACGTACAAGCAAAATCATCATCAAAAGCTGAACATGCGAAGAAAGTAAAAGACGCTGAAAAGTATCTAAACGAAAAAGGTGAATACACTGTAGTTAAAGGTGACACTTTAAATAAAATCGCTAAAAAATTCGACGTTAAAGTCAAAGAATTAAAAAAATGGAACGATAAAAAATCTGACTTAATCTTAGTAGATGAAAGTTTAAAAGTTAAAGAACCTAAAAAAGTTGCGACAACACAAACAGCTGTACAATCAGACAGCCACTATGCATACAATACGCAACAAGTATCTTACAATAATTATAACCAAGCGCAATCAAACAATGCGCCACAATCATCATATACAGCACCACAACAATCTTATAACGCACCACAAGCATCATACAGTGCACCATCATATGCATCTTATGGTTCAGGTTCAGTAAGATTAGCTAACGGTAATACTGCAGGTTCTACAGGTGCATACGCAGCAGCACAAATGGAAGCTCGTACAGGCGTATCTGCATCAGTATGGGAAAACATCATTGCACGTGAATCAAATGGACAATTACATGCACATAATGCATCAGGTGCACATGGTTTATTCCAAACAATGCCTGGTCATGGTTCAACAGCTTCAGTTCAAGATCAAATCAACTCAGCTGTACATGCATATAACGTACAAGGATTAAGTGCTTGGGGTTATTAATGTTAAATAGTTAAAATTCAAGTCGAGACTGAGGTCTCGGCTTTTTTTATGAAAACAGATTCATTGCAAGTATGAAAGGGCTTTGATATGTTTAGTATGTAAATAAATTAAATAAAAACTGCTAGGGGCGCCTTTTGGCTGAGATAGGAAACTAGACCCTTTAAACCTGATTTGGTTAAGACCAACGTAGGAAAGTAGATACATAGTATGCATGATGCAAAAATACTGAAACTGCACTCCTAGGTTGGAATGCAGTTTTTTTATTGGAGGAATAAAAGTGACTTTTGCTGAAACACTTGAAAGAGATGCACAACCGATTATTGATCAAATTTATGACGATAATTTCATTCAAGCATTGTTAAAAGGGAATATAGATAAAGAGTCAATTAGACAATATTTACGTGCAGATGCCTCGTATTTAAGAGAGTTTGCGAATATCTATGCATTATTAATTCCTAAAATGCCGAATTTAGAAAGTGTTCGATTTCTAGTTGATCAAATTCAATTCATTGTGAATGGTGAAGTGGAAGCACATGAATTCATGGCAGAATACGTGGGTGAACCGTATCACGAAATCGTACAACAAAAAGTGTGGCCGCCAAGTGGTGACCATTATATTAAACATATGTATTACAACGTTTATGCCCATGAAAATGCTGCATATGCGATTGCGGCAATGGCACCTTGTCCTTATGTCTATGCAGAAGTAGCAAAACGCGCAATGCAGGATGACAGATTAAATCAATCTTCTATATTGAAAAAATGGTTTGAATTCTATCAAACAGAAATGGATGCATTAATCGATGTTTTAAACCAATTAATGAATGAGTTAACAAAACATATGACAGATACAGAGAGACAAGAAGTCAGAGAGAATTATCTACAAAGTACAGTACATGAACGAAACTTCTTTAATATGGCTTATACAAAAGAACAATGGGAATTTGGAGGTAAATAATTATGAACAAACCGAAAATTGCTTTAACGATTGCAGGCACAGATCCAACAGGCGGCGCAGGTGTAATGGCTGACTTAAAGTCATTTCATGCATGCGGTGTGTATGGGATGGCCGCAATCACAAGTATCGTAGCGCAAAATACAAAAGGGGTTCAACACATTCATAACTTAGAATTATCTTGGTTAGAAGAACAGTTAGATAGTGTGTTTGATGACGAATTACCGCAAGCGATTAAAACTGGCATGATTGCGACAAAAGAAATGATGGAATTAATTCGTACTTATTTAGAAAAGCATCCTGAAATTCCATATGTCATTGATCCAGTAATGCTAGCCAAAAGTGGAGACTCTTTAATGGATGATAAAGGTAAACATGCCTTACAAAGTATCTTGTTACCACTTGCTGATGTTGCAACACCTAACTTACCTGAAGCAGAGGAAATTGTAGGATTCAAATTAGATAATGAAGATGCGATTAAAAAAGCAGGTAAAATCTTCATAGAAGAAATCGGCAGTAAAGGTGTAGTCATTAAAGGTGGTCATATCGAAGATGACAATATCGCAAAAGACTATCTATTTACGAAAGATGGTTTAGAAATTTTTGAAAGTGAAAGATATGAAACAAAACATACACATGGTACAGGTTGTACTTTTTCAGCTGTAATTGCGGCTGAGCTAGCGAAAGGGAAAACGATTTATGAAGCGGTTAAAAAAGCAAAAGACTTTATCGCATTAAGTATTAAATATACACCTGAGATCGGACAAGGCAGAGGACCAGTTAACCATTTTGCATATATGAAGAAAGTAGGATTAGATGATGAGTAAAGGTTTAGATAGAATCAGAACAGAACATCCATTAGTTATTTGTTTTACGAATGATGTCGTCAAAAATTTTACAGCTAATGGACTCTTAAGTTTAGGTGCGAGTCCAGCAATGAGCGAAGCACCAGAAGAAGCAGAAGATTTTTATCCACACGCGGGTGCAGTCTTAATTAATATTGGCACACTGACAAAAGCGAATGAACAAGCAATGTTAGAAGTTGGAAAAATTGCGAATAAAACAAACACACCGTTAGTATTTGATCCCGTTGCTGTGGGTGCATCAACGTATCGTAAACAATTCTGCAAAACATTCCTAGAGCAAGTGAAACCAACTGTAATCAAAGGAAATGCTTCAGAAATTTTAACGCTTATAGATGATACAACAACAATGAAAGGTACAGATAGTGCTGAAAGCTTAGATGTTGTATCCATTGCGAAAAAAGCACATGAACAATATCAAACTGCCATTGTGTTAACTGGCGAAACAGATGTCATTGCTCAAAACAATAAAATCGTTAAGCTGAATAATGGTTCACGTTTCTTAACACAAATTACAGGTGCAGGTTGTTTATTAGGTGCTATTGTAGGCGCATTCTTATTTAGAAATGAAAATCCAGAGATTGAAGATTTAATTGAAGCAGTTTCTGTTTATAATATTGCAGCTGAACGTGCTGAACAATTAAGTGAAAGTAAAGGACCAGGTACTTTCTTAGTTCAATTTATTGATGCCTTATATAAAATAGACAGTGAAGCAGCAGTTGAAAATCGTAAAGCACAAGAGGTGAAATAAGTGTTTCAACCAGAAGATTTAAAAGTTTACTTTATTTGCGGAACACAAGATATACCTGAAGGTCGTACGATTCATGAAGTATTAACTGAAGCATTAGAAGGCGGCATTACGATGTATCAATTTCGTGAAAAAGGGCCTAACGCTAAAACAGGTGATGCGAAGAAAGAACTGGCACAATCTTTGAAACAATTATGTAAACAATATCATGTACCTTTTATCGTAAATGATGATGTTGAATTAGCAGAGTTGATTGATGCTGATGGCATTCATGTTGGACAAGATGATGCGAAAGTGAATACTTTTAAGACACACTTTAAAAATAAAATTATCGGTTTAAGTGTCGGCAATGAAACAGAATTAGCGCAATCTGATTTAACAGATGTCGATTATATTGGCGTTGGTCCGATATTTAAAACAGGGTCTAAAGACGATGCCAGTGATCCTGTCGGCACAGAAATGATTGAAACATTGCATGAGAAAACAAATGGTATGCCGATTGTCGCAATTGGCGGTATTGCGTTAAATAATGTCGAACCGATTGCGCAAACACATGCACAAGGTGTATCGGTTATTTCAGCGATTGCTCAGAGTTCAAATGTTAAAGAAACCGTTCGCAATTTCTTACAATATTTTAAATAATGCCCTTAATTCTATGTTTTTGTTTTCTACACCTCATAGAATGTGATAAAATTATTTTTATGTGAATAATACCAATAGAGGTGGAAAAATGAATAAAAAAGCATTATTGCCTTTGCTTCTTGGGGTTATGGTTTTTCTTGCAGGATGTGATTATTCTAAACCTGAAAACAGAACAGGTTTTTTCTATAATACATTTGTGAAAAACATGGATAACATCATCCATTGGCTAGGCTCTAGTTTTAATAACGATTATGGATTAGCGATTATTGTCTTAGTTTTAGCAATCCGTATTGTCGTTCTGCCATTCATGCTTTCTAACTATAAGAACAGTCACTTAATGCGCGAAAAAATGGTGATTGCAAAACCAGATATGGACGCAGTGAAAGAGAAAGTAAAACGTGCACGCACACAAGAAGAAAAAATGGCAGCAAACCAAGAAATGATGGAAGTTTATAAAAAATACGATATGAATCCAATGCAAAGTATGCTTGGATGTTTACCAATGTTAATACAAATGCCTGTAATCATGGGCTTATTCTTCGTATTAAAATACCCATCACCAGGTGGTATTGTAGAACATCCTGATTTCTTATGGTTCAACTTAGCAAAACCGGATATTTGGATTACAATTATTGCCGGTGTGTTATACTTCCTACAAGCTTACGTATCAACATTCAGTATGCCGCCTGAACAAAAACAAATGAGTTACATGATGATGATCATTTCACCAATTATGATTATCTGGGTATCATTAAGTTCAGCAGCTGCATTAGGTTTATACTGGTCAGTCAGTGCCGCGTTCTTGATTGTTCAAACATATGTTGCGAACCAATATTACTCTAAGAAAGCGAAAGAAGAAGTCGCTCCGATGATTAGAGAATATGAAAAGAAACATGGTAAAGACGGTAAACAAAAAGGTGCGCAAGTCTTAGGTAAGAAAAACAGAAAGAAAAAATAATACATCATTGATGACTTAAAATCAGTTGCAACTAAAATTGCAGCTGATTTTTTATTTAGGATTTGTACAATAGGGAATAGTAATAGTAACTAAAAGTGTTATTTTAAAATTGGAGGGGAATACCAATGGAAATTAAATCAGTAACAACTGCTGACATTTTAGAGTTACAGAAAATCAGCTATAGAACTTTTGATGACACATTTAGAGAAATGAACAGCCCAGAAAATATTAAAGATTATTTAGATACAGCATTTACACAAGACAAACTAAGACGTGAATTAGAAGATCCACATTCGAATTTCTATTTCTTGTATGATAACGATAAAATTGTCGGATATTTAAAGTTGAATGAAGGGGATTCACAAACAGAACAAGTTTCATCTGATTGTACTGAAATAGAACGCTTATATATTTTGAAGAATTATCATGGCTATGGTTATGGTAAAAAATTATTGAACTTTGCTATAAAGACAGCAGTCGAAGATGGTAAAAAATGTGTATGGCTAGGTGTATGGGAGAAAAATGAACAAGCATTAGGTTTCTATAAACATTTAGGATTCAAGAAGATCTCAGAACATGATTTCATGATGGGGAATGATAGACAAACAGATTTAATACTAGCATATAATATCGAATAAAAAAGAAGCGGTTGAGAATTTAGATTTGTTCTCAACCGCTTCTTCATCTTATTTGCTTATTGTTCTGTAAACTGCCATTCGTTAAAGAATTGTGCGACGAAGAATTCCATAAAACGATGACGTTCTTGCGCAATTTCTGAAGCTGTTTCAGTATGCATTAAATCTTTAAGTTTAAACAATTTATCATAGAAATGCTTAATCGCTGAAGGATCATAACCTTCTAATTCGTTATCAGAACTAATACTATCAGGAATAGGCCCTTGCCACATCGGCTCATCAAAGTGACCCGCAAATTGGAACGTACGCGCTATACCAATTGCACCAATCGCATCTAAGCGATCTGCATCTCTAACAATATAACCTTCTTTGGATAAGGGGATTTCTTGATCCGCATTATGACGAAAGCTGATGTTTTTGATGATATGCATAATTTTTTCTTGATCCTGTCCACTAACTTCAATACGGTTTAAAAAATCAATTAGTTGATTTTCAGCAGCAGTTTCATCTGTTAATTTGGTATCTACCGTATCATGTAATAATGCAGCCATCTGAATAATGTAAGGATTGCCGTAGCCTTCTTGTTCAGAAATAAAGAGTGCCATTTTAACGACCCGCATGACATGGTTGATATCATGCCCTGTGTGATCTGTTTGATGGAAGTCTTTCATATATTGTTCAGCTGATTTTAATTGTTGGTATTGATTCATGACTTTGTGTACTCCTTTATGATTTACAATATCGGTGAAATTAAGTTGGCAATGGCTTCTTTGAATTTCACCCATAAACTGCGTTGATTATAACGCTCTTGTGTTAATTCTGAAGATAACATTAAATCTTGATTGAACTGGTCACGCAATTGTGCCGCAATTTGACGGTCATAAATAAACGCATTGATTTCAAAATTCAGTGTAAAACTACGATGGTCCATATTCGCTGTTCCTACACTTGCGACTTCGTCATCAATAATCATCATTTTTGAATGTAAGAAACCATTGTCATAATGATAAACCTTGACGCCTGATGCCAACAGTGATGCAACATTTTTCAATGTCGCAAAGTAGACGAATGGATGGTCTGGTTTATTTGGAATCATAATCGATACATCTACACCGCCTAATGCAGCAATAGACACAGCATCCATAAAGGCTTGGTCAGGAATAAAGTAGGGCGATTGAATTTGAATCGAATTTTTCGCTGAAGTAATCATTTTCAAATAACCGTATTTGATTTGCTCCCAATCTTCATCTGGACCGCTTGATGCGATTTGGATACCGATAGAACTACCTGTATCAATGTCAGGGAAGTAGCGATCAGAATAAGTGATGTTATCACGCTTAGCTTGTGAGTTCCAATCTAAAATAAAGCGTAATTGCAAGGCATTGACCGCATCTCCGACAATACGTAAGTGCGTGTCTCTCCAGTATCCGAAACGTTTGGATAAGCCTAAATATTCTTTACCAACATTGAAACCGCCGACATATCCGATATAACCATCAATCACGACAATTTTACGGTGATTTCGGTTGTTTAATCTAAAGTTGATAAGCGGTAATTTAGATGGGAAGAAAGATTCAACTTGTCCGCCCTTTCTTCTGAACTCATCAAAGTCTTTTAAAGTTAAGCCTCTGGAACCCATATCATCGTATAACATTTTTACTTCAAGGCCTTCTTCAAGTTTTTTCTCTAAGGCAGCTAAGATACGTTTACCAAGCTTGTCATTTCTAAAAATGTAATACTCGATATGGATGTAATCTGTGGCGTTTTCTATATCTTTAATCAACGCATCAAACTTTTCATGACCATCTGTAAAAATCGTCATTTCATTATCAGTAGTTAAGAAGGCTGAGTTATTATACAACAACATTTGTACCATTGATTTATGTTTGACGATTTCATGGTTTCCTTTAGAGAACTCTTTGGTTTGTAATGCTTTTAATTGTTCATTAACAATTGCCTCTAATCCAATACGGTCTTCCTCATCTAAGGAAAAGATATGATCTCTTTGGATTTGACGGCCCAGCAATAAATAAAGTATGAACCCGATAACAGGCAAGAATACGAGTACGAGCAACCATGCCCAAATCGATCCTGCAGATCTTCTTTCCATAAATACAATAACGAAACCGAATACGAGGTTTAATATGAATAAGCCGATTAAAATAATATTGATGACTAAATTGGCTTGAAAAGGTATAAAGTCGAAATTATACATAAGTAACCTCCGTGTTGTTAATCAGCAATTATGTATGTTTTTACTTTGGCTGATGTTGAACTTATTGTAACACAGGCACACCTTTCACGATACATTTGACATATACCTATATAGGGTATATTCTAGAGATAGAAACCTAACAGGACGGAGGTTCAAACATGACGCAAGAAGAACGCGCACATCATTCAGAAAAAATCAAATCTAACCTTAAAGCACGACTAAATCGTATAGAAGGACAAGTCAGAGCGATTAATCGCATGATAGACGAAGATGTTTATTGTGATGATGTTTTAACACAAATCAGAGCGACACGTTCAGCTTTGAATAGTGTTGCTGTAAAATTGCTGGATCATCATATGAAAGGCTGTATTTTGCATAAAGCTGAAGATGGACAAGCAGAAGCTGCAATGGAAGAATTATTAGTTACCGTCCAAAAATTAATTAAAGATTAATAAAGGAGTCAGACATGCATAGTAGTGTGATTCAAATCAGTGGTATGGAAACTGAAGAACAACAGCATATTTTGCAAGAACATTTGCAGCAAATGATTGGTATGTCAGAAGTGCAAGTGGATCTGAAATCACAAGAAGTGAAAGCGAGTTACCAGACACCAATCAGTTTAAACAATTTGGAAAAAGAAATTTATGATCAAGGTTACCAAATATTAAATTAAAAAGAGGAGTGTTGTGATATGGAAAAACAATTAAAAGTTGAAGGTATGAGTTGCAGTCATTGTAAAAAAGCTGTAGAAGATGCTGTTGGTAAAGTAAATGGGGTTGACCAAGTAACGGCTACTCCAGATAATGATACAGTAGACGTAACATTCAATGGTGAAGATAAAGTATTATCTGAAGTTGAATCAGCAATTTATGACGCAGGTTATGACGTTGTAAAATAAGACAGAATTATAAAGGCTCAAGTTATCTCTATGGCTGAGCCTTCTTTTTTAAATAAAAATATACCTATATAGGGTATAGGAGCGGGTGAAATATGGAAAAAGCAGAGTTTAAAATATCAGGTATGACTTGTGCTGCTTGCTCATCACGAATTGAACGGGTTTTGAGTCGTACAGAAGGGATCGACCAAGCGAATGTGAACTTAGTCACTGAAAAAGCATCTATCGAATATGACCAAAGCCATGTCGATATGGATCAAGTCTTTGAAAAAGTGAAACAGCTCGGTTATGAACCCATTGCGCTTGAAACTGCAGATGAAGCAAAAGCACGTAAAAACCAAGAGTTAAACCGTCAAAAAATGAAATTTATTATTGCGATGATTTTATCATTGCCATTGTTATATACCATGGTGGGGCATTTCAGTTTCTTAAGCTTCTTGCCACTCCCTCATGTGATGACAGAACCGTGGTTCCAATTTATCTTAGCAACGCCAGTCCAATTTATTCTAGGTTGGCAATTCTATAAAGGTGCGTATGGTGCATTAAGAAATAAGAGTGCTAATATGGATGTCTTGGTCGCATTAGGGACTTCCGCAGCGTACTTCTATAGTATCTATATGTGGATTATTCATGCAGGTGAAAAACACATTCCATTGTACTTTGAAACCAGTGCAGTTTTAATAACGTTAATCTTACTTGGTAAATACTTTGAGGCGAAAGCTAAAGGCCATGCGAGTGATGCGATTAATAAATTGTTATCACTTCAAGTTAAAGAAGCGCGTGTAGAACGAGATGGGGAAGCGGTCTCTTTACCAGTCGATCAAGTACAAAAAGGTGATGTTTTACTGATTAAAAGCGGTGAATATGTGCCTTTAGATGGTGAAATTATCGAAGGGGAGACGAGTTTAGATGAATCAATGTTAACTGGTGAAAGTATTCCTGTAGATAAAACGATTGGTGATGAAGTCATCGGTGCCACATTAAACCATGGAAACTTTATTAAAGTGAAAGTGACACATACAGGCGATGATTTAGTATTAAATCAAATTATTAAAATTGTTGAAGAAGCACAAGGAGAAAAACCAAATATTCAACGTTTAGCAGATAAGATTTCTGGAATCTTTGTGCCGACAGTACTCGGTATCGCGCTTGTTGTGTTTATTATTTGGTTCAGTTTTATCACACCATTTAATTTTCAATCTAGTTTAGAGGTCTTTATCGCAGTCATAGTTATTGCATGTCCATGTGCTTTAGGTCTTGCGACACCGACTTCAATTATGGCTGGATCAGGACGTTCAGCAGAATTAGGTGTGTTATTCAAATCATCTGAAGCGTTAGAACAAACGCAAAATGTGGACACAATCGTATTTGATAAAACAGGCACATTAACAGAAGGGCAACCTTCAGTATACAAAGTCATCGATAATACAGATAATCAACAGTTCGGAACACTTGTAAAAAGTTTAGAAGTACAATCTGAACATCCATTATCACAAGCAATTACAGACTATTATCAAGATGCGCAAAACTTGATAGTAGAACAGTATCAAACACATCCAGGTAATGGTATCAGTGGTTATATTAATGGACAGTTTATCAAAATCGGATCACAAAGCTTTATTCAACCTGATTTGAATGATTGGGATGAGCAGCTTGAAGCAGAAATAAAAAATTTACAACATCAAGGTTCAACGGTTGTATTAGCTTCAATCGATAATCAATTTGCGGGATTGATTGCCTTAAGAGATGAACCGAAAACAAGTGCCAAAGCATTAATTGAGCGCTTAAATCCACATTATGACATTGTGATGTTAAGTGGTGACAGCCAAGGTACAGCTGAAGTCATTGCTGAAGAGTTAGGCATTAACCGTGTCATCGCTGGCGTGAAACCTGATCATAAAGCTGAAGAGATTACGAAATTACAAGACGAAGGTAAAAATGTGATGATGGTCGGTGATGGTATCAATGATGCACCAGCATTAGCAAAAAGTAACATCGGCTTGGCGATGGGTACAGGTTCTGATATTGCGATTGAAGCAGGCGACATTATGATTGTCGGTGGAGATATTGAAAAAGTAGAAGATGCGTTAGATATGAGTCAGCGTACGATGAAGAATATTAAACAAAACTTATTCTTCGCATTCTGTTACAATGCAATCGGCATTCCGATTGCGGCATTCGGTTTACTTGCCCCATGGGTGGCTGGCGCTGCAATGGCATTCAGTTCAGTCTCAGTCGTACTCAATGCATTAAGACTACAAAAAGTTAAACCACAAAAGAAAATATAAAAATAATGTAGTAAAATGAAAATTTTTAGGGTAGAATAAAAGTAACTATTCTATAGTAATACGAAGATGGGGTGAACACGAATGAATAATAATACAGATAAACTACGTAATGTCGTTCAATTGTTATCTTCGCTCGGTGTCAATATTAAGAAAACGAAATCCAGATTAGAGATTATGCATACGTTACCGAATACTTCAGTAGCGACACCAAAATTAAAGTAATAAAAAACAGGTTATCGATTCGGACATTGAATGCAATGTTCAACCGATAACCTGTTTTTTTAGTTTGTATAAGATTTAGAACGTAAGAAGTCTGGTTGATAAGGGACAGGTTGGTGATAGTAGATTGATAAGATCACACCGACACCCGTCATTAAACTCCATAAAGAGCTACCGCCGTAACTGATGAATGGAAGCGGAATACCTGTAATTGGTAATAATTGAACTGTCATTCCCATGTTTTGGACTGCATGGAATAAAACAAGTGTCATAAATCCGATAATATAAATCTTGTTGTAAATAATTGTGTTTTTATTCGCAAGACGTACCAAGTGGAACATCAGCACAATAAATAAAATGATTAATAATACAGCGCCGATAAATCCGAATTCCTCACCAACAACAGAGAAGATAAAGTCAGTATGGTTTTCAGGAATATAAACTTCACCATGATTAAGTCCTTTACCTAATAATTGCCCAGAACCGATTGCTTTTAGCGACTCTGTTAAATGATAACCATCGCCTGAACTATAAGAATAAGGATCTAACCATGAAGCGATACGCCCTAATTGATAGGTTTTAATACCGAACCCATTTTCAATTAATGATGGTTTGAAGATAATAGATAAAATAAAGAATGCACCGATTGATAAAATCGTTAAGAAAATTGGTGCAAGGATTTTCCAAGAAATCCCACTGACGATTAAAACACCTGTTAAGATTGCTAGGCAGACTAACGTTGTCCCTAAGTCATTTTGTAAAAAGATTAAAGCCATCGGAATACCTGTGACTATTAATAATTTAAAGAATAACTTAAAGTCAGTTTCTAATGATTTGTTAAATGTATATTTGTTATGACGAGATACAATCTTCGCAAGCATTAAAATCAGTATAATTTTCATAAACTCAGAAGGTTGGATACTGATCGGACCAAAACTGTACCAACTTTTTGCACCGTTGATGATAGGTGTTATCGCTGTTTCCGGCATTACCAATAAGACAATTAACAAAACACATAAAATGCCGTACAACGTATACGTGTATTTCATAATGCGCTTAGGTGAGATTACCATAATTGCAAAGGCGATTATAAAACCGAGTATGTAATAAATGATTTGTTTAATACTGAAGTTTGCGCTATATTGACCGCCGCCCATGGCAGATTTTATAAAAACGACACTAATGATAGCAAATATTACCAAAATGCCGATTAAAACCCAGTCAATACGCCGTATCCATGATTTATTAGGTTGTTGACGTGAAGCTTTCATAAATAGTCTCCTTTAATGCATGTTTTACATCAGTTCAATTGATGTTGACAGGTTACTCTTTGATAGTTGAATGTTATGTATAGTTATCCATATGAAAAACTATAGCATATTTGAACTTTCATCTGTAGCTATTTCCTATTATATACCGTTTTACCAATTATGACTTTAATTTCTCAGGTTTGACATGCAATAAATTAGGAAATCGTGATAAAATAAAGTTTAACAATGCGTTTGGAGGAAAGAACATGGCTAAAGAAAATATATGTATCATTTATGGTGGAAAAAGCGCGGAACATGATGTTTCTATTTTAACTGCGCAGAATGTCTTAAATGCTATTGATAAAGATAAGTACCAAGTAGATATTATCTACATTACAAATGATGGTGCTTGGAAAAAGAAAGATAACATCGTCGATAGTGTGGAAGATACAGAAACTTTGCGCCTAGAAGATGTAAAAGAAGGTGAAATTTCCAGCTTGCTTACAAACAGCAGTTCTGGACAGCCATATTCAGCAGTATTCCCATTATTACACGGACCGAATGGTGAAGACGGAACAATTCAAGGATTATTTGAAGTATTAGATTTACCGTATGTCGGTAATGGTGTGTTAGCAGCTTCTAGTACAATGGATAAACTTGTCATGAAACAATTATTTGCACATAGAGGTTTACCGCAATTACCATATGTCAGCTTTTTAAGAAGTGAGTATGACAAATATCAAAGCAATATTTTAAAACTTGTGCATGACAAATTAGAATATCCTGTCTTTGTAAAACCAGCAAACTTAGGTTCAAGTGTCGGTATCAGTAAATGTAACAACGAAGAAGAGTTAAAAGCAGGGATTGAAGAAGCTTTCCAATTCGATAGAAAACTTGTGATTGAACAAGGTGTCGTTGCGAGAGAAGTCGAAGTTGCGGTATTAGGTAATGATTACCCAGAAACAACGGAACCAGGGGAAGTTATCAAAGATGTGGCATTCTATGACTATAAATCTAAATATTTAGATGGTAATATCCGTTTATCTATTCCAGCTGAATTAGACAGTGAAGTACGTACAACACTTCGTAATATGGCAGTTGAAGCATTTAAAGCAACAGACTGCGCAGGCTTATTACGTGCAGATTTCTTTGTGACAGAAGATAATCAAATCTACATTAATGAAACAAATGCGATGCCAGGATTTACTAAATTCAGTATGTATCCAAGTCTGTGGGAAAGCATGGGCTTATCATACTCTGACTTGATTACAAAATTAATTGAGTTAGCGAAAGAAAAACATATCGAAAAACAAAAGAACAAATACAAAATTGATTAAGGTCGTGTACTTACATGATAGAAGTAACTTTAAAACAAATTAAAGCGTGGATTCCTTGTGAAATTGATGAAAAATATTTAGATCATACAATTAAAGGTGTCACAATCGACTCAAGAAAAATTGATGAAGGTAATTTGTTTATCCCATTTAAAGGTGAAAATACAGATGGTCATCGATTTGTAGAACAAGCATTACAAGATGGTGCAGGCGCTGTTTTTTATCAAAAAGATGTCAAACCAGAACATCCAGTAGAAGGTCCTGTCATCTGGGTTGATGATACCTTATTAGCACTGCAAGAACTGGCGAAAGCTTACTTGCAGCACGTACAACCAAAAGTAATTGCTGTAACAGGATCTAATGGTAAGACAACAACTAAAGATATGATTGAAAGTGTCTTAAAGCCGAATTTCAAAGTGAAGAAAACACAAGGAAATTACAATAATGAAATTGGGATGCCAATAACGATTTTAGAGTTAGATGAGGATACTGAAATTTCCATTTTAGAAATGGGTATGTCAGGTTTCCATCAAATTGAACTACTATCTGAAATCGCACAACCTGATATTGCAGTGATTACCAATATCGGTGAATCACATATGCAAGATTTAGGTTCTAGAGAAGGTATTGCCCGAGCTAAATTTGAAATTGTTGCTGGTTTAAAACCAGAAGGTGTACTGCTTTATGATGGAGATGAACCTTTACTTGTACCGCATGTTCATACGTTAGAAAACAATCAAGCCATCAGTATCGGCATAAGTTCTGAGAATGAAGTGGTATGTCATGTTGAACAACATGATGCGTTAGGTATTGCATTTAGTATCAATGATCAAGAACATTATCAAATTCCTATTTTAGGTATTCATAATATGCGTAATGCAGCAATTGCGATTACGGTCGGCAAATTGTCAGGTCTTGATTATGAAACAATTAAAACGAATATTGCGCAAGTCCAATTGACGCAAATGCGTATGGAGTTGCATCATTCTAAACAAGATGTCGCAGTAATTAATGACGCTTATAATGCCAGCCCAACAAGTATGAAAGCGGCTATTGATACGCTATCTGCAATGGATGGACGCAAAATCTTGATTTTAGCGGATGTGCTAGAATTAGGAGAAAACAGTGCAGCAATGCATGCTTCAGTAGGTGAATACTTAGAAGATAAAGGTATCGACTATTTATTGACTTACGGCGAAGAAGCGGCACATATTCATCAAGCGGGTAAAGCATTTGTAGAGACTGCCGAACATTTTGATGATAAAACACAATTAATCGCATATACGTTAGCACATGTTCAACCAAAAGATAATGTGTTGATTAAGGGGTCAAGAGGTATGGCTTTAGAAGAAGTAGCTCAAGCTCTATTAGAACAAAATTAATTAGAAAGTCAGCGAGATGATGAAATTTCTTATTACGAGAAATCCTATCATCTTACTGACTTTTTTACTTTCTAGTGAGAATTGCATGATTGCTATAATGGGCTTAAGGTGGTACTATATAGAAGTTGATGAAAAATTAAAGACAAGGTGGGGGCGGGTGCTCATTAGTTCTGTATCCATACAGAATAATTGTTAAAGTATTAACCGCTCATTTTTTATCATTTTTAGATGAAAATGAAACTGATAGATGATGTATATCTACTGAAATAAAGAGAGCACAAATTCATCAAAGTCGTCTCGACCATATATAAAGGAGAATTATTTTGCAAAAATTTATAGACTTAGGTGTTTCAGAACAAACTGCTGAAACGCTTGCTAATATGGGCTTCGAAGAACCGACTCCTATACAAAATGATAGTATTCCGTTTGCATTGCACGGTTTAGATATTTTAGGACAAGCGCAAACAGGTACAGGTAAAACGGGAGCGTTTGGTATTCCGTTAATTGAGAAAGTTGTCGGAAAAGAAGGCGTACAAGCACTGATTTTAGCACCTACACGCGAACTTGCAATGCAAGTTGCGGAACAATTACGTGCATTCAGTCGCGGACAACGCGTACAAGTCGTAACAGTTTTCGGTGGTATGCCGATCGGACGCCAAATTAAAGCGTTGAAAAAAGGACCGCAAATTGTTGTAGGTACACCAGGACGTGTCATTGACCACTTGAACCGTCGTACACTTAAAACAAATGATATCCACACATTAATTATTGATGAAGCGGATGAAATGATGAACATGGGCTTCATCGACGATATGAGATTCATTATGGACCATATTCCATCAGAAAATCGTCAAACAATGTTGTTCTCAGCAACAATGCCTAAAGCCATCCAAGCTTTAGTACAACAATTCATGAAAGACCCTAAAATCGTTAAAACAATGAATAACGAAATGTCAGATCCGCAAATTGATGAATACTACACAATCGTTAAAGAATTAGAGAAATTCGAAACATTTACCAACTTCTTAGATGTCCACCAACCAGAATTAGCAATTGTCTTCGGTCGTACAAAACGTCGTGTAGACGAATTAACAAGTGCATTAATTTCAAAAGGCTACAAAGCTGAAGGTTTGCATGGTGATATTACACAAGCAAAACGTTTAGAAGTCTTGAAGAAATTTAAAAATGACCAAATCGATATTTTAGTTGCGACAGACGTTGCAGCACGTGGTTTAGATATTTCAGGTGTCAGCCATGTATACAACTTCGACATTCCTCAAGATACTGAAAGTTATACTCACCGTATCGGACGTACAGGCCGTGCCGGTAAAAAAGGTATCGCGGTTACATTCGTTAACCCGATTGAAATGGACTATATCCGTCAAATCGAAGATACAAATAATAGACGTATGAAAGCGTTAAGACCACCACATCGTAAAGAAGTATTACGTGCACGCGAAAATGATATTAAAGAAAAAGTAGAAAAATGGATGAATCAAGAACATTCAGAACGTCTACAAAATATCTCTTCTCAATTATTAAATGAATATGATGATGTAGAATTAGTAGCTGCATTATTACAAGAATTAGTAGAGTCAAATGATGAAGTAGAAGTTCAATTAACATTCGAAAAACCACTTGCACGCAAAGGTCGTCATAATGCGAAAGGTCCTCGTCGTGGAGGCAAACCTTCTAATAAACGTTCAAACAATAAATTTGATAACAAAAACCGTCGCGGTAAAGGCAAATTTAATGGTAAAAAACAAAAACACGATAAAAAAGATCATAAAAAACCGATTAAAGGTCGTACATTCGCAGACATGCAAAAATAGGCTCTTTGTCAAATTCGGTTGATATATAAA